>JAZKXQ010000477.1:0-2968 GCA_045611725.1 Oscillospiraceae bacterium | reverse complement strand
ATTGCTCTTAACAAAGGTGATAATGCAGGTTATTATGATGTGAACGGAAATGAAATAATACCTGTTGGAGCATTTGTAGAAGCACGTCCTGTTCATAATGGTAAAGCCTGGGTTAAAGACAAGGAAACAGGACTATGGGGAGTTATACTTATAGGAAATAATAATCAAAGTGATTCAGATGTTGATGAAACAGAAGATTTTGAAACACAGAATAGAATTAAGGAAAATACAACTTATTATGGTGCTTGGGTTGAAGGAACAGAAGTGGCAAAATCACGTTATACACAAGAATTTATACTTACAAATAATAAAATAGAAATAGAAGAAACTCCATTAATGGGAACTCCAAATACATATAGCTTCGAAGTTTCAGAAATTTCTGAAAATATTTATTATTTGAAAAATGGTGTTTTAAAATCAAATACTGCTCAAGACAATATTGGGGATGGTAAAATTGTAGTTAATGATGATGGTTCTTTTGATATTTTTTATGATAATGGAAATACAGAACATTTCGTTTTAGATAACAATGTTTCAGGAGAAATTACAACAACATCTTCTGAAATTAAGAATGATGAACAATGGAAACAGTTATATAAAGATGCTCTTATGAATCTTGTTTCAGATGGTTGGGCAATGGCAGATACAGACATGTACACAGGTTCAAGATTCTGTCTTGAGTATTTCAATAATGATGAAATTCCTGATTTATTTGTAAGTCATGATAATGCAACTCACGCTGATGCATTAGTGTATTCAATTTACAATGATGAACTTGTATGCAGTGAAGTTATGGTAAGGTATGGTGCATTTTATACTGATATTCAAAATAAGGTTTGTTTTGTGAATATGGGTACTGGATTAATGCCATATCCAACATATTACATTTTTGATAATGGCAAAGTAGTGGAAACAACAGAAAATTATCAAGAATATGGCAACTCGATTAGTATAACTCCAGATAAAAAACTTATTGAATCCATTATTGATGAAGAACTCGGTTTAACTGAAAAAGAAAATACTCAGATTAAGAACAACAATTTATGGAAATCGTTATATGCACAGAAATTAAGAGAATATCTTTCTGAAGGAACTATAAAAGGATTTGACCTTGTATATATTGACAATGATGAAGTTCCTGAACTTGTTGTTTCTTTAGGTGATGTTGAGTTATCATCTGCCATTTTTTACACAATAAAAGATAATCAATTAATCGAACATAAATATTATTCACTTGGAGGTTATGGACAGTTTGCATATATTGAAAAACAAAATATTGTATTTTGTGCAAAATCTAATCGTGGAATAACAGATTTTTGTGTGTGCAAATTAACAGATTCAGGAACAGTTGAAGATATACACAGTGGATATAGCAATGCTGGTACTCTTGAAAATGTAGAATATATAATTGATAATAAAAGCGTTTCAGAGAGTGAGTATGAAACATTTTTTTCAAAATATTTTGACAATGTAAATTTCAAGATAGTTGAAGGAAGTCATAAATTAACTGAAAAAGAAATTAGTTCGGTATTAGGAGAAAAAACAAATTCAATATCAATACTTTCAGCTGATTTTACAACTACAGGATATGTACATACAGATGATGGTTCGACTCTTTATTTAAGAAAAGAACCAAGTAGTAACAACAGTCCTATAGATTGTATTGAATATGGTAAAAAAATATACATAGATTTAGATAAGAGTGTTGATGGATGGTATTATGTTAAGTGTATCGCTTTATCCGGTAAGGAAATGACAGGATATGCAAGCTCTGAATTTATAGATTTGGAAGAACAGCAAAGTAATCAAAATAATGAATCCGTCAGAGAAAAAAGAAATTTTATTATATCATCAGCTGAGTCAAGCAGTCAGCTTTCAGATGTTAAGACATCATCAGCAACATATTCATATGAGCCATCAAATGTTTTTGATAACAATAATAATACTTGCTGGTGCGAGGGTTCAAACGGAGATGGAACAAATGAATATATAATATTATATTCTGAAAATGATAGTGTAGTTAATGAGATAACTATAAAAAATGGTCTTTGCACTAATTCAGAACTTTTTTATAAAAATAATAGAATAAAAGAATGCACTATTCAATTTGCTGATAATACCATTATTACAGAAACACTTAGTGGAGAATATAATGAACAACCATATACAATAAAACTTCCAAATGAAATCATTACAAATTATATAAAGATAACAATTAATTCAGTTTATCAGGGAACAAAATATAATGATACTTGTATAACTGAGATATCAATAAAATAATATCAATATATTTTTAGAATATGAATAATTCCATACCCTTATTTTACCCTTACGCCATCAAAAAACTATGAAAACAGTGGAAATAATGACATAAAATAGAAAATAAAAGTACAATTTTACGAGTAAAATATATGTTTTGGGAAATAAAATATTGATTTTTTGATTCTCATAACCCGAAGGTCGTCGGTTCAAATCCGGCTCCCGCAACCAATTAAACCTCGTAGATACGCTGTTCTACGAGGTTGTTTCTGTTTTTTTATTTTGATAAATTAAGATTTGACCCCATTTTGACCCCAGAAGTTATGAGAAATTGAATTTTGATTACTTTTTGTATAAAATAATGATTGAAAAATAAAAATTTGTTTTCAATTATACCTATCTGAAAGTTTTTGTCTGATTAAAATATAAGTAATGTTGAAACAAAAATGATGTTGTTATTAGTTAATAACTTTTATGACAGGAGGTACAATTAATGCTTCATACAATGAAATTGAAACAAGAACCTTTTGAAAAAATTAAAAATGGTTTAAAAACAATTGAACTTCGCTTATATGATGAAAAACGAAAATTGGTTCAGATTGGAGATTTTATTGAGTTTTCTCTTATTGATAATCTAGAAGAGAAGATACAAACAATAGTAACAGCTTTACATCGTTTTAACAGCTTTAAGGAACTTTATGCGACACTA
>JAZKXQ010000476.1:0-2785 GCA_045611725.1 Oscillospiraceae bacterium | reverse complement strand
CCCATCAATATTCGGTGCAATCCGTGAACAGATGGATATTCTTGATAAGGAAAATATTGAATATGAAGTAATTCCAGGTGTAAGCTCTTTCCTTGCAGCAGCAGCAGCTCTTAAAAAAGAATATACTTTGCCGTCAGTAAGTCAGACTGTTATTCTTACCCGTATGGAAGGTAGGACTCCTGTTCCGGAATATGAAAAAATAGAGGAACTTGCAAAACATCGTTCAACAATGATAATATTTCTTTCAGTATCAATGATTAGAGAATTGTGTGTAAAGCTTATGACCTCATATTCTCCTGAAACTCCTGTTGCTGTAGTTTACAAGGCTTCGTGGAATGACCAGAAAATAATAAAAGGAACTCTTGAAAATATAGCTGAAAAAACTGAAAAAGAGGGAATTTCCAAAACTGCACTTATAACAGTAGGTAATTTCCTTGGGGACGATTATGAATTGTCAAAACTCTATGATAAGAATTTTACTCACGAATATAGAAAAGGTATTGAATAATGAAAATCGCATATTTCTGGCTTACCTCAAAAGGTAAAAATATTGCTGAAAAAATTTCTGAAATTAAAGGTGGTCATATTTTTGAAAAGGAAAATTTGAAAAAAAATACTGAAAAAGCTTTCAGAGAATTTGACGCTCTTATATTCATTATGGCAACAGGTATTGCGGTGCGTACAATAGCTCCTTTAATACAAAGTAAGCTTTCAGACCCTGCAATACTTGTAATTTCTCAGGACGGAAAATTTGTTATAAGTCTTCTTTCAGGGCATATAGGAGGTGCAAACCGTCTGACTTATGAAATATCTGATATTATAAATGCTGTTCCTGTAGTTACTACTGCAACTGATACGGAAAATGTTATAGCTTTTGATGAATATGCAATAATGAATAATATGAAAATTGAAAATCCCGAAAATATAAAATATATAAGCTCCGATTTGATTGAGGGCAGGGAAGTTGACCTTATATCTTCCATAAATACTAAAATATCAGAGAAAAATGTCTGCATTGTAAAAGAATACAGAGGAAAAAATTCTGTTGTCATAGATATTGGATTGAAAATTAAAAATCCTGTTTCACATATTCTGTATCTTCGACCGAGAATAATTCACATAGGTACAGGCTGTAAAAAAAATACCGATTCACATTACTTTGAAGAATGTTTTCTTGATTTTCTTGAAAAAAATAATGTGAATATTCTTTCAGTAAAGAATATAGCTACTGTTTCATTGAAAAAAAATGAAAAGTGTATACAGGATTTATGCAGAAAATATAATATTGAACTTAATATAATAGATAATGATGAGATTGAAAAACATAGCAGTATTTTTAATGGTTCGGATTTTGTAAAACAGATTACAGGCGTTTCATCTGTTGCTGAGGGAAGCTGTTATATTTCCTCTGAAAAAGGTAAAATAATATGCGAAAAAACTATTTACAAGGGAGTCACTTTTGCTATGGCTTCTGAAATTTAAAAGGAGATAATGAATGAAAGGTAAAATATATATAGTGGGTCTTGGTGCAGGAAAAAAAGATTTTATGACTTTTCAGGCTGAAAAGGCTTTATTCGATTCGGATATAATTATAGGTTATACGGTTTATATTGATATGCTGAAAAATATATTTCCAAATCTTAATTATATATCATCGCCTATGAAAAAAGAAACAGAAAGATGTAGATTGGTTCTTGAAAAGGCTCTTGAGGGGAAAACTGTTTCAATAGTTTCAAGCGGTGACAGTGGGATATATGGAATGGCTGGAATTATGCTTCAGATTGCAGAAGGTTATGATGTTGAAATTGAAACTGTTTGCGGAGTTACTGCTATCAGTTCTTGTGCTTCTGTTCTTGGTGCTCCAGTTACTCACGACTTTGCTGTTATAAGTTTAAGTGACCTTATGACTCCTCTTGAACTTATTTATAAAAGAATTGAATGTGCAGGTATGGGGGATTTTGTTATAGGAATTTATAATCCAAAATCAAAATCAAGAAAAGATTATCTTGAAAAATCAGCTGAAATTATTATGAAATATCGTAGTCCTGATACTCCAGTTGGAATAGTAAGGCATTGCGGACGTGATGAACAGTCACATACTTTAACTACTCTTGAAAATCTTAAAAATGAATATGTTGATATGTTCTGTACTGTTATAATCGGAAATTCCAATACTTATATAAAAAATGGTAAAATGATTACTCCAAGGGGATATAACATTGAAAAAATTTAGGAAAATTGCTGTTATAGCAGGTACAAGCGAGGCAACAGAGCTTATAAAAGAAATTCAGCTTTATTTTGAAATAACTGCTTTTACTGCAACAGAACTGGGGAAAAATATTTTAAATAATCTTGAATGTAGCATAAAAACAGGAAGGCTTGATGAAAATCAATTCAGAAATGAACTTGTAAATTATGATTGTGTAATAGATGCAAGTCACCCTTTTGCAGAAAATATTTCGGATATAGTAAAAAAAGTATGTGAAAATCTCAATGTTATGTATTTGCGTATGGGCAGAGATAACGAAAATTATAATTATGAAAAAATTATATATGTTTCCAATAAATCAGAAGTTGTAGATTATCTTAACAACAGAAAAAATATTAAAATTCTTTTTACTACCGGAGCAAATACATTGAAGTATTATACTGAAAATATTGAAAATTTTAAAGAAAGATGTTTTTCAAGAATTATTAAAGCTAAGGAAACTGAAAATTTTTTTAATGAATATGAAAAAAATATAATATATGCAATGCCTCCGTTTTCGTGTGAAGATACTGAAAA
>JAZKXQ010000475.1:0-4089 GCA_045611725.1 Oscillospiraceae bacterium | reverse complement strand
CCGGTGTTTTTATATTTCTTCCTCGAAGCAATGCCTTTTTATTTTTCGCTTCTTCTTTCCAGTTTTTAGGCATTATTTCATATACTTTTTCTATGTAACTCATTCTTATATTATATCACTTTCCTTAAGTGTACGCAAATGCCATTATAGGTCCTGCAAGGAGCATTGAGCCACAAAGTGACACAAGAATTATCCCAATAGCAACCCACTTGCCTTTTTTAGGGTGTATAGCGTTTCGGTCAAATTTTGTAAGCAGTTCAGATGTCGTTTTGGTTTTTATAACTGCCCCTTCAACAAGTTCTGCAATCCAGTCAAATTTGCAGTCACTTGTTATAAGACTACCGTTTTTTGCTTTTTCAATAAAAATATATGCAGATTTTTTATTATCAAGCATTTCAGCAACTACCTTGTCCCCGTCCATAAGCTTAGATGCAAGCCATTGTGCAGAGTAATGCTCTATGCCCTTTTCAGGAACAAGTGAAAATGCCTCATTGTAAAGGTCATTCTTCTTGTACATTTCAAACAGGCTATCTACTTTCAGATATTTCGGATTTTTCAGAGCTTTTTCGAAAGCATTTTTTAGCTTGTCATACTCTTTAATCTCAGGTGCAACCATACTTACAACAGGGATACCAAGCTTTTTTTCAAGTTTCGTTACATCAATTTTTCTGCCCTTTTCTTCTGAAATGTCTGTCATAGTAAGCACAAGCATTGCAGGAGTGTTTATACCTGCATAATCTGCAAGCATAAACAAGCTTCGTTCAAGTTGTGATGCGTCAGCAAGTATGCATACAAGTTCTGATTCTCCCGAAGCAATATAGTCACGTGTTACTACTTCTTCATCTGAATTTGCTGAAAGACTGTAAGAGCCGGGCAAGTCTGCGATAGTGTATGTAGTGCCGTTAAAACTAAATGTACCCTCTTTTTTCTCAACTGTCTTGCCAGGCCAGTTACCAACGTGCTGACGAGCTCCTGTAAGATTGTTGAATATAGTGGATTTACCTGAGTTAGGCTGTCCTAAAAGTGCAATTTTATAATTCTCCATTTATATCACCTCTACTAAAATCTGTTCACTTTCTTCTCTGTTAAGGGCAATCATCGTATCTCTGCCATAAACGAGTAGAGGGCTGGGCTTTACATTCTGAAGCATTTCAATATTACAGCCGATATTTAGTCCTATTGCCGTAATTCGTGTGAGATAACGCTTGTCATCGTTTATGGTGGTAATTTTTGCTTTCTGTCCGTCAGAAAGCTCAGTAAGTTTTTTCATAATACTTCTCCTTTAGTTAATAATTTAGTTAGCGATACCTAACTATGCGACATAAAGATTCCAGAGATATTTCTCTGAAATCTTTATGTGTTCTATTTGAATTTTAAAACAAATTTTCAGGTTGTATCATAAAAATTGTAGGTAAACCTGATATACTCCATAGCCGTTTCCGTTTGCATAAATATTTCTTTAAGTAAATAGCATTAGCTTATAAAGTTAGCATAGCACAACTCAAATGATTGGTCAAGTGTTGAATAAAAAAATTATTTCAAAATTTTTTCGTGATGATATTGTAAGAAATCTTCTTGATAATTGCAAAGATATTGATGTTTATAAAAACTGATGGACAGAGTACAGAAAATATACCCTGTCCGTTTTATTTTATTCAGTATCATTATACTTTAAAAGAGAAGTCATACTTTTCATGCAAATTACCATTGTTGAACTGTTATGAAGTAATGCCGACATTGACGGCGAAATTATACCACCGAAACCAAGCAAAAGCAAAGCTGTATTAAATCCAACAATAAAACGATAGTTTCTATTTATTCTTTCCACAAGATATTCACTTAGCTTTCTGATAACAGCAAGTTCTGTAAGATTTGCACCATATATAGTAATATCTGCCGTTTCCTTTGCAATATCCGAGGCATCACTCATTGCAACAGAAATATCTGCCACAGCAAGAGCAGGTGCGTCATTTATTCCATCCCCAACCATTATTACACAGTGTCCGTCAGCTTTAAGCTGTTCAATATAGTGGTGTTTTTCTTCAGGTAAAACCTGTGCATGATACTCAGTTATTCCGAGCTGTTCTGCTATAATTTCAGCAGCAGAATTACTGTCACCTGTAAGCATAACAATATTTTCAATACCACATTTTTTTATAAGTTGTATAGTCTTTGACGCTTCCTTACGGGGAGGGTCATTTATGCAAAGCACTCCTGCAAGTTTTCCACCTACTGCAAGATAAATCACGGAGGCAGCTCCAGCCTTTTCATCAATATATATCTGCTGTTCTTCAGTTATGATTACATTTTCATCTTCACATACAAAATGACGGCTTCCGATTATTGCACGTTCACCATGAATTGTTGTAGCAATACCATGAGCGACAATATAATTAACCTCAGCATGTTCCTCAGCGTGAATTATTCCTCGTTGTTCTGCACCTTTGACTATTGCTCTTGCCATACTGTGAGGAAAATGTTCCTCTATACAGGCAGCTGTTTTCAGTACTTCTTCCTCAGAATAATTATCAAATGGAATTATTTTTTCAAGGACAGGTTCAGCATTCGTCAGAGTACCTGTTTTATCAAAAACTATTGTATCAGCCATTGCAAATGCTTCAAGATACTTTCCGCCCTTTACAGTAATACTTCGGTCAGCAGCCTCACGCAGTGCGGAAATAACTGAAATTGGAGTAGACAGTTTTATTGCACAGGAATAATCAACCATAAGCAGAGAAACAGCCTTTGTAATATTTCGTGTAAGTAAAAGAGTAAGAGCAAATCCGAGAAAACTAAAAGGAACTATCCTGTCAGCAATTCGTTCAGCACGGCTTTGAATATTTGCTTTAAGATTTTCAGAACTGTCAATAAGCTCAATTATCTTCTGTATTTTAGTATCAGAATTTACAGCTCTTACCTTTACAACAACAGAACCTTCTTCTACAATTGTTCCTGCAAAAACTGTACTGTTTTCTGATTTCATTACAGCCAATGGTTCGCCTGTCATTGATGATTCGTTTATGTAAGCCTCACCTTCAGTTATTTCACCATCAACAGGAATAACACTTCCCATTCTGATACGGATTTTATCTCCGACCTGTAAATCATTTATAGAAATGAGTATATCTTCATTTTCATTTACAAGCCATACTTTATCCGTTTTTACTGCAAGGCTTGATGTAAGGACTGCTCTTGTTCTTGCATGAGTATATTCTTCCAGCAGAGATGAAATTTTCAGCAAAAGCATAATTGTTCTTGCTGTGCTGAAATTACGTTGTGCAAGACAGGCAGTTATTGAAGCTGCATCAAGAACTTCAACAGTAAGTTTACCCTTTGCAAGAAATTTCAGACCTTTGAGAATGTATCCCACTGCTTTGAACATCACAAAAAACGGACGTAAAGAGGCAGGTACAATCAGTTTTCTTACAATATGATTTACACCAAGTTTTATAATTCCTTTTTTAAAATTATTATCAATTTCCATTATGGCGTTATCCTCAGCTGAAGGGGTAAGGCTACGGAAATCAAGGGTGTTTATGAAAGATATTATTTCTTTCCGATGATTTTTTTGATAAAAGATAAGTAAACCACCGTTTGCAGAATGTACCTCTGCTGAAATTACAAATTTGTTAGATGTAACTAACTTCTGTATACAGCTTTCCAGTGTTTTATCAAAGGCATATCCTCCAAAACGTACTCTGATACGACCAGGATTATCAGATATTATTCTGTAACGCATTCTTCACATTCCTCAACAAGTCCTACTTGTTCTTTTGCCTCATAGCACATATCCTCGGCTTCATCTTTCATATTCTGAAATACAGTTTTTGCATCATGAGTGAATTTCATTCCCTTTGCAAGTCCTGTGACAGCAAACTGTCTTGTCTTTTTTGAGCAAATAACTTTTTTGCCGATAATTATTCCTGCTGCACCTGCAACCACGCACCAGAATTTGTCTTCTTTAAAAATATTTTTCATTATTATAAACCGCCTTTCTGCGAAAGGCACCAATCAGTCATGAAAAAGTGCTTTCGCCAAAATAATAGGTGTGATATAATGTAGTTGAGGGAAACGGTCAACTACAGAAAC
>JAZKXQ010000474.1:0-3283 GCA_045611725.1 Oscillospiraceae bacterium | reverse complement strand
ATGCGATTCAATAATAATGGATAATGCAGAAGTCTGTTCAATTCCTGAAATAAATGCAAAGCATCTTGATGCAGGAATTATTCACGAAGCTGCTATCGGCAGAATAAATAATGAACAGCTTTTAAAACTCCGTTCCCTTGGTCTTACCGAAGAACAGGCTGAACAGATAATAGTCGAGGCTTTTCTTAACTAAATATTCATATTTTGGTATTAATAACATAATTGCTTGTTGAATTTTGTTTATTTATACAAAAATACAAAAAACTATTTCATTTTTTTTTGGAATATGCTATAATACTTTTATTGAATTTTGGGAAGGAGTTATCGGGCGGTGAATGATATTCTGAGGAATGAACTTAAATTTATAGGTATACGTTCAGTTTTCCTTAATATTTCTGCATACCTTATCTCTTTTTTGTTTATCGGAGTAAATATTTCAATGCTTCTGGGACTTGTTCTTGGAACAGCTGTTATGTTTATATATCTTGTAATGCTTTACAATTCAGTAGAAAAATCTATTGTATTGCAGGAAAAAAAAGCGAAAAATAAAATGATGAGAGGCTATCTTTTCAGATTGCTCGTAATAGGTGCTGCAGTAGTTCTTTCATTCAATGTAAGTATCATAAATCCGGTCGGTGTACTGCTCCCCTTATTCTATCCGAAGATTATATATGTCGGAGGTGCTATTTTTAAACGAAAAGGAGGCGTTTAATTATTGGAACTCAGGGATTTTTTTCACGGTGTAACCGAGGTTAATGTAACAGGTCCTAAAATTGCATTTTCCTTTGATGTTTTGGGTATTACCATAAACATTACGGAAACAATTATTCTTGGGTGGGGTGTAGTCGCTTTTATTACTGCTCTGATACTTTTTATGACTCATAATCTTGAAAAAGTACCAACTAAAAAAAGACAGGTTGTTGCCGAATGGATTGTAACAACTGTCAATGATATGGTAAAAGAAAAGATGGGCGAAGGTCATATGGGATATGCCCCATATATTGCAACTCTTTTCAGCTTTTCAGTCTTTGGAAGCTTAATCAGTCTGCTTGGTTTAAGGTCGGTAACAGCCGATTTTAATACTACTTTTGGTTGGGCGTTGATTACATTTGCTTTTATCACATATGCAAAGATAAAAACAAATGGTTTCGGAGGCTATCTCAAGGGCTATTTGTCACCGGTATTCGTTATGGCTCCACTTAATATATTAAGTGAGATTTTTACCCCTATTTCTATGGGTATCCGTCATTTCGGTAATATCGGAAGTGGTATGGTTATTTCAAGCCTTGTTTATTTTGCCCTTACAGGTGTATCAAATGCTGTGGGACTTGATATACCACTTTTAACTATCGGTGTTCCTGCTGTTCTGTCCGTATATTTTGATTTATTCAGCGGATTTATGCAGGCGTATATCTTCATAATGCTCTCACTTGCTTATATAGGCGGAGGTTATGAAACAGAATAAAAATTTATAATATTTTTTAACATGGAGGTTTTTTATTATGGAAAAAGCTATCGTTTTAGGTGCATCAGCTATAGGTGCAGGTCTTGCTATGATTGCAGGTATAGGCCCTGGTATCGGTGAAGGTTATGCAGTTGGTAAAGCTTGTGAGGCTATCGGCAGACAGCCTGAATCAAAAGGTGCTGTAACAAGTACTATGTTTATTGGTTGTGCTATCGCAGAATCAACAGGTATTTACGGTTTTGTTGTTGCTCTTATCCTTCTCTTTGTAAATCCGTTTATAGGTAAGCTCTGATAACCTGAAACTTAATCTATATCAATATTAAACAGAGCTGGAGGAATTATAAATGGGAAATCTGGATTTCTTATCCATAGATACCGGCAGCCTGATTTTTACTTTAACCAATACATTGATACTGTTTCTTGTTATAAAGCATTTCCTTTTCGGAAGAGTAAATAAAATTCTTGAAGAACGTAAGGAAAATATTTCCTCAACTTATAAAAAGGCTGATGAAGCTATGGCAAATGCTAAAAAACTTGAGGCAGACTATAATGAACTTATGGCTGATGCAAAGGAAAAATCAGCTGAAATTGTAAAAAGTGCTTCTCAGAAGGCACTTAAGCGTTCAGATGAAATTATTGAACAGGCTAAAAATGAAGCCGTTAATATAACTAAAAAGGCTAACGAAGAAATTGAACGTGAGAAAAAACGTGCAAGAAGTCAGCTTAAAAATGAAATTTCTGATATTGCTGTTCAGATTGCCGGAAAGGTTGTCGAAAAGGAAATTACTAAAGATGACCACGAAAGACTGATAAACGATTTTATCGAAAATGCAGGTGAATAACAATGACCGGTGATATAGGAAAAATTTATGCTGACGCATTGTTTCAACTCTGTAAAGAAGATAACTCCCTTGATGAAGCTTTTGAAAATCTTAATGAGTGCAGTAAAATATTCTCTGAAAATCCTGAACTTATGAAAATTATGTCTGCTCCTACTGTTACCGTTTCAGAAAAAAAAGATATACTTTCAAAGCTTTTCGGCGATTGTGGTATGGTTTATAATCTTCTCTGTATTCTTGCTGAAAAAAACAGAGCTTCTTATATATGCCAGATTGCAGATTGTTTTTCAAAACTCTATAACGATTTAAATAATATTGCTGAAATGAGAGTTATAACCTGTGTTCCGTTAAGCAGTGAAATGCGTTCAAGAATGATTGAAAAGCTTTCAAAAAAATTCAATAAAAAAGTAAAGCTTAATGAAAAGGTTGATGAAAGTATTATAGGCGGAGTTATTGTCCAGTATGGCAATATGCAGATGGATAACAGCGTCAGAACAAAACTTAATTCAGTGAAAAAGGAACTGAAGATATAAAATTATAAAAGAAGGTGTATAACTTGAATTTACGCCCAGATGAAATTACAAGTATTATCAAGGAGCAGATAAAAAATTATCGCTCAAAAATAGAACTTTCCGATGTAGGTACTGTTGTAACCGTAGGTGACGGTATTGCTAATATACACGGTCTTGAAAAATGTATGTCAGGCGAACTTCTTGAGTTCCCAGGCGAAATTTATGGTATGGCTCTTAACCTTGAACAGGATTTTGTAGGTGCTGTTATGCTCGGTTCAGACTCTGAAATCAAAGAAGGCGATACTGTAAAGAGAACAGGAAGAATTGTTTCTGTTCCAGTAGGCGATGCTCTCCTCGGACGTGTAGTAAATTCACTCGGTCAGCCTATTGACGGCAAGGGTATTATTCTTACTGAAGAAACTGCTCCTATAGAAAAAATTGCCCCAGGTATCATTACAAGAAAATCT
>JAZKXQ010000473.1:0-2602 GCA_045611725.1 Oscillospiraceae bacterium | reverse complement strand
TTTTCATAGAAAATACCTCCATTAAAAAGTTTTCTATAATATTAACTTCATATCTTCCAAAAAGGTTGCAAAAATTTTTAAAAAATAAGTGGGAATTATAAAAACTCCCACTTATATAAAAATCTGAATATAATATTTTATGTATTCACTTAAAACTATTGCTTAGCAGAACAATAATTTACATACATAGTAAGATGAAAAAATATTCAAATTACAGAATTATTTTTTAAGCTGGATAAGACAGCCTGGGCATACGCTCTTGCCTTTGAAATCCACGAGATTATCTGTTTCAGCACAGAATATGCAAGATGTCTTATACTTCTTGAGGATAATTGATTCACCATCAACATAAATTTCGATGCTGTCTCTTTCACCGATGTTGAGAGTTCTTCTGAGTTCAATCGGGAGAACTATTCTTCCGAGTTCATCAATCTTTCTTACGATACCTGTTGTTTTCATAAAATATCAGCTCCAATACATTTTTTTAAATCCAATTATTTTTTAATGGTTAACAAGAAATTTTAACCATTCATCTTACAGTTATTAGTATATCATACCTTGTAAAATATGTCAATATATTTTTTGGAATTTTGTAGAATTATTATATTTTTTGTTTTGAATATGTGCAAAATAACCAAAATTGTTGTTTTATAGTGTTATATAATGTTTAAAATAAGAAGTTTGATAAAAAATATATTTAATTCAGATATAAATTGTGAAATTCTTGACAAAACATATTTTTTAGGCTAAAATAATTATAAAGAATATTGTCTGATTTGCACAGTAATCAGATATTTGAAAGGATTGGTTTGTTAATGGGTCTTACACTCACTGAAAAAATTCTGTCAGCTCATATAGTTGACGGCGAAATGAAAAAAGGTACTGAAATAGGAATAAGAATTGACCAGACTCTTACTCAGGACGCAACTGGTACTATGGCTTATCTTGAGTTTGAAGCTATGGGTGTTCCGAGAGTAAAAACAGAGCGTTCAGTTGCATATATTGACCATAATACTCTCCAGAGTGGTTTTGAAAATGCTGATGACCATAGATTTATAGGAAGCGTTGCAAAAAAACACGGCATTTATTTCTCACGTCCTGGAAATGGTATCTGTCATCAGGTTGATCGTGAAAGATTTGGTATCCCATGAAAACCTCTTATCGGTTCTGATAGTCATACTCCTACAGGCGGTGGTATTGGTATGATTGCTATTGGTGCAGGAGGTCTTGACGTTGCCGTTGCTATGGGTGGCGGAGCATATTATATAACTTGTCCTAAGGTTGTAAAGGTTGAACTTACAGGAAAACTTTCTCCGTGGGTTGCTGCTAAGGACGTTATCCTTGAAGTTCTTAAAAGACTTTCAGTTAAGGGCGGTGTAGGTAAGGTTATTGAATACTGCGGAGAAGGTGTAAAGACACTTTCCGTTCCTGAAAGAGCTACAATAACAAATATGGGTGCGGAACTCGGTGCTACAACATCTATATTCCCATCAGATGAAATTACAAGAGAATTTTTAAAGGCTCAGCAGAGAGAAGATGTATGGGTTGAACTTTCAGCAGACTCAGATGCTGTATACGATGAAGTTGTTGAAATCAATCTCAGTGAACTCGTTCCTCTTGCAGCTTGTCCTCATTCTCCGGATAATATTAAATCTGTTGAAGAAATCGGAAACATGAAGATTGACCAGGTATGTATTGGTTCTTGCACCAACTCATCGCTTTTGGATATGATGAAGGTTGCTCATATCCTTAAAGGAAATAAAGTTCACCCTAATGTATCACTTGCAATTGCTCCTGGTTCAAAACAGGTTCTCAATATGATTGCAAAAAATGGTGCTTTGGGTGCTATGAGTGGTACAGGTCCATAGATCATTGATAGTGCCTGTGGTCCGTGTATCGGTATGGGACAGTCACCTAATTCAGCAGGTATTTCACTCCGTACATTCAACAGAAACTTTGAAGGTCGTTCTGGTACTAAGGACGGACAGATTTATCTTGTTTCACCGGAAACAGCTGCAATTTCAGCTCTTACAGGCGTATTCACTGACCCTCGTGATATGGGAGATATGCCTGAATTCAAGCTTCCGGAAGTATTCGATATAAATGACAATATGGTTGAACCTCCTATAGATGAGGCTGAAATGGACAGTGTTGAAATTCTCAGAGGGCCAAACATCAAGCCTTTCCCAGAAACTGCTCCTCTTGATGATTCAATATCAGCAAAATGTTCTCTCAAGGTAGGAGATAACATCACTACTGACCATATTATGCCAGCAGGTGCTAAAATTCTTCCATTGCGTTCAAATATACCTGCAATTTCACAGCATTGCTTTACTGTATGCGATGAAGCATTCCCAGCAAGAGCTAAGGAACTCGGAAAGAGCATAATTGTAGGTGGTTCAAACTATGGACAGGGTTCTTCAAGAGAACACGCTGCACTTGCTCCACTTTATCTCGGAATTAAGGCTGTACTTGTTAAGTCATTCGCTCGTATCCACAGAGCTAATCTTATAAATGCAGGTATTCTTCCTCTTACATTTGTTAATGAGGCTGATTATGACTCAATTTCACAGGGAGATGTTCTTGAACTTGCTGATGTAAG
>JAZKXQ010000472.1:0-2154 GCA_045611725.1 Oscillospiraceae bacterium | reverse complement strand
CAGCAGGTATGGCGGCTCATCTTGCAGGTGTTCTTGCTGCTCATACAATTTTGCCTGTAATAGGTATCCCTATGAAATCTTCTGTTCTTGATGGTATGGACGCTCTCCTTGCTACTGTTCAGATGCCAAAGGGTATTCCTGTTGCAACAGTTGCAATTAATGGAGCTGCAAATGCTGCTCTCCTTGCAGTTCAGATACTTGCAGTTTCAGATAGCACTCTTGCTCAGAAATTAACAGATATGAAATCTGAAATGGCAGAGGCTGTTGTTGAAAAAGATAAAAATATAGAAGCACGTCTTAATGAACTGCTTTAATAAATTTTAATATATTTTTTGGAGGATTTTTTTATGGAAAATATCGTTAAGAAAGAACAGCTTTATGAAGGAAAGGCTAAGAAAGTTTATGCTACAAATGACCCTGAACTTGTAATTGTTGATTATAAAGATGACGCTACTGCTTTTAATGGCGAAAAGAAGGGTACTATTTCAGGCAAGGGTTCAATAAATAACAGAATGACAAACTATATGTTCGGTCTTCTTGAAAAAGCAGGAGTTCCTACTCATCTTGTTGAGGAAATAAGCGAACGTGAAACAATTGTTAAAAAGGTTGAAATAGTTCCTCTTGAAGTTATTGTAAGAAATGTTGCTGCTGGAAGCTTTTCAAAGAAGCTTGGAATAGCTGAAGGTACACCTCTTAAAAGACCTACTCTTGAATTCAGCTATAAGAATGACGACCTCGGCGACCCATTCATAAATGATTATTATGCACTTGGTCTTGGTCTTGCTACTGAAGAAGAAATTGCGACTATATCAAAATACGCTTTTATGGTAAATGACTTTATGGTTGATTTCTTTAAAAAGCTTAATATCGACCTTATAGATTTCAAGATAGAATTCGGAAGAACAGCTGACGGAACTATTATCCTTGCTGATGAAATTTCACCTGATACTTGCAGATTCTGGGATAGTACTACTCACGAAAAGCTTGACAAGGACAGATTCCGTAGAGATATGGGCAACGTTGAGGAAGCTTATCAGGAAATTATGAAGCGTTTGATGGGAGAATAATATTTATGGGCGGTTTTTTTGGTGCAGTATGCGAAAATGACTGCATTTCAGATGTGTTTTTCGGTACTGACTATCATTCACATCTTGGAACAAGACGAGGAGGTATGACTTCATATTCCGAAAATCTTGGATTCCAGAGAAATATTCATAGTATTGAAAATTCTCCGTTCCGTACAAAATTTGAAAAAGATATTGAAAAAATGGAAGGCAATGTCTGTATCGGGTGCATAAGTGATACAGACCCTCAGCCTATTATGGTAAGGTCAAAGCTCGGACTTTATGCAATATGTACAGTAGGTATAATAAATAATGCCGAGGAACTTGTTGACGAACTTCTTGACAGTGGCTGTGCAAACTTTGAAACTATGAGCAGCGGAAATATAAATTCAGGTGACCTTATAGGTGCTCTTATCGCTCAGAAAAATTCTTTTGTTGAGGGAATAAGATATGCTCAGGAAAAAGTTGACGGCACTCTTACTTTGCTTATGCTTACAAAAGACAGCGTTATTGCTGCCCGTGATAAAAAAGGTCGTCTGCCTATGATTATAGGTAAAAAAGATGACGGATACTGTATTTCATTTGAATCATTTGCTTTTCAGAAGCTTGGCTATAACATACATTATGAGCTTAAAGCAGGAGAAATAGTTGAAATCAAGCAGAATGGCTTTGAAATTCTCGACAAGGGAAGCGATGATATGAAAATATGTTCATTCCTGTGGACATATTACGGCTATCCTACTGCTTCATATGAAGGCGTGAACGTTGAAATTATGCGAACACGCAACGGCGAAATTATGGCGGAAACTGATATTAAAAACAATACTCTGCCTGATGTTGACTATGTATGTGGTATTCCTGATTCAGGAGTTCCTCACGCTATAGGCTATGCAAATAAGAGTGGTATTCCTTTTGGAAGACCATTTATAAAATATACTCCTACGTGGCCGAGAAGCTTTATGCCTCAAAGTCAGGCTATGAGAAATCACGTTGCAAAAATGAAACTTATCCCTGTTCACGAACTTATCGAGGGCAAAAAATTGCTTTTCATTGATGATAGTATTGTAAGAGGTACTCAGATGAGGGAAAC
>JAZKXQ010000471.1:0-2099 GCA_045611725.1 Oscillospiraceae bacterium | reverse complement strand
AAATATATTGAAAAAGATTCAGCCCTTGAAAGACGTTTCCAGCCTGTAACAGTAAATGAGCCTACTATAGATGATACTGTTGAAGTATTAAGAGGCATAAAGAAATATTATGAAGAATTTCATAGAGTAAAGATAAGCGATTATCTTGTAAGAATGTGTGCAGTTCTTTCTGAAAGATATATCAATGACAGATTTCTTCCTGATAAGGCAATAGATTTGCTTGATGAAAGCTGTGCCTGTGCAAGTATAGCAAGTACGGTTCTTGTTGAATATGATAATCTTGTAAAGAAATCAGCAGAGCTTGAAGAAAGAGAAAAGGAAATAGAGGACGATTCATCTCCGGATTTCAGAGCTCTTGCAGAAATAAAAGCTGATATTATCAGAAATAATTCTCTTATTGAAGAATATAAGGAAAAGGTAGAAAATGTATGCGTTACAGAAGATGACCTTTCCAAAGTAATTGAACTCTGGACAGGAATACCTGCAAGTAAGGTTGCAGAGAGTGAATTTAAAAAGATAGCAAATCTTTCAGAAGCACTTAAAAAGCGTGTAATCGGTCAGGACGAGGCTGTAGACCTTGTTGCAAAGGCTATAAAGCGTACAAGAGTACAGCTTTCAAAACGCAGAAGACCTGCCTCATTCATCTTTGTAGGCCCTACAGGTGTAGGTAAAACAGAACTTGTAAAAGTTCTTTCAGATGAAATGTTTGATGGTACAGATACACTTATAAGACTTGATATGACTGAATTTATGGAGAAACACGCAGTATCAAGAATAATAGGTTCTCCTCCTGGATATGTGGGATATGACGAGGCTGGTCAGCTTACTGAAAAGGTAAGAAGAAAACCTTATTCAGTAGTTCTTTTTGATGAAATTGAAAAGGCTCACCCAGATGTTATGAATATCCTTCTCCAGATTCTTGATGAGGGCAAGGTTAATGACGCACAGGGAAGAACTGTAAGCTTTGAGAATACAATAATAGCAATGACATCAAATGCAGGTTCATCTGATAAATCTGGTGGAGTAGGTTTCAACAGAACTCAGGACGAAATATCAAAAGACAGAGCTATAAAGGGTTTGAGGGAATTTTTAAGACCTGAATTTATAAGCAGAGTAGATGAAATTGCAGTTTTCAGAAATCTTTCAAAGGAAGATTACAGCAAAATTGCTGCTCTTATGCTTGATGAAATGAAAGAACCACTTACAGAAAGAAATATTGAGCTTACTTATACTCAGGAGGCACTTGACCTTATAGCTGAAAAGGCATATGATAAAAAATTCGGTGCAAGGGATATAAAGAGAGTAATAAGAAGTGAAATAGAAGATAAGGTAGCAGAAATAATAATCGACAACAGCGAAAAGATTATAAAAGAAATAAAGGTACTTGCTGACGGAGAAAAACTCGAAGTAAATATCGTGGAATAATAAAAAAGAGAGGGAGTATTTGTATATACTCCTTCTTTTGCTGAATGTTAATTCATACAATTTAATTAATCAGTATTTGGAAATTTTGTCTGAAATGCAGAAATGATTTATAATTTATTGAAATTCCAATTTCAATATGATATATTAAAAATTGGTCAATAAGTAAAGAATTTTCAGTGTGTTCAAAAAAGGTGATGATTTATGGAGAAATTAAAAGAAGTTTTTAATGTCTGTAAAATCAGGGCAAATGAAATCAATGAGAAAAGAGAAGTAAATTCAGAAAAATATAAGATGACAAATTTTTTTCTTATATTTCTTTTTCCTGTTTTTATTGTGAGTATGGCTGAAATAAATCAATCAAAAACAATAAGTAAATTTATACTTTTTTCTGTTGATACAACAAATATAATGTTTTTTAATGTGATTCTTGCATCTGTTATATTCACAGGACTTATGCTTATATTTAAGAGAGGCTGGATAGCCGTTCTTATACAAAGTATTGTGTATTTTTCATTGAGTATAGTCGAGCTTTTCAAATACAATACTAATGGAAATCATCTTATACTTAGTGAGATGAAGCTTTTTAAGAGTGCAAAAAGTCTTACATCTTTTGCATATATACAGATAACTCCTGAACTTGTGGTTTATACGCTTATAGTCCTTGCATATGCAAT
>JAZKXQ010000470.1:0-4968 GCA_045611725.1 Oscillospiraceae bacterium | reverse complement strand
TAAACAGTGCAGACTGGCTTCAATGGCTTTGTGAAAATTTATGCAGACAAGAAGGTTTTCTTGCAGAGCCACCCGAATGGCTGAAAAATTATAGAGTATGTATGGTAGATGCAAGTATTTCTACTTAAGTGTACGCATATGTGTAGAGGTGGGGGAGGATGTCACTAAACTTATATCTGAAAGATTGTGTGCAGAATAACAAACAACTTAATATTTCTTGGGCATAGACAAAGAGGTGGTTCTGATTTCAGAGCCACCTTGAATATTTTCATATTAACTGATTTTTATAGTCGCTCAATTCGACTAACTCTAATTATCATATATCTCTCGTCTGTGCCCAACACTAACAACAAGAATAATGATTTTGTCATCTTGAATTTCAGTTATTAATCGATAATCACCTATCCTATATCGCCATTGTCCACTTCTATTGGCTGACAATCCTCTACCTTTAGCACGAGGATTATCACAACCTTGCAAATTTTTTTCAATCCAACCAATAATAAGTGAAGCAGCATGTTTGTCAAGTCTTTTCAATTCCTTTTTTGCTTCTGCTGTAAAAACAACGCTGTAACTCACAACCCCAACTCCCTCTTGACTTCATCAAGAGAATGCGTTACAGGGTTATTTTTGTATTCTTCTATTGCTTTTTCATAAGCTTTTAAGTCATATTCGTTTTCAATGTGTTCTAAAACAGACTGTCGAAAAAGTTCTGACATAGATAAACCATTCATTTCAGCATATTTCTTGAACAGCATTGTATCTTCGTTATTTAATCTTAATGAGATTGTCATAACTAACACCCCTTTCTGTATTACATTGTATTACATTTTTTCTTTTTTGTCAAGTAAGTTATTACTAAATATTCAAATCCATTTTTTATAATTATATATTTTTAACTGTAAAATAATACAAAAAAATTTTTTCAAAAATATATCCACGATGTACCTAAAAAATTTGGTACATCGTGGACACAGTGTACCAATTGGAAAAAAAGGTGTTTTAACATATGTGGAATAGAATGTAACCAAAAAACAAAATTTTTGGTTACACGTTTTAATCCCTAAATATCGGACTTTATCGAAAAAGTGTAACCAATGTAACCAATTTTCTATATATTTAGGTGTGGCAGGACACTGTGTCCACGTTGTCCTGCATCGGAAAAGTTTTTATCATTTTTTTGGTTACATTGGTTACAAAAAAAAAATACAAAATCCCATCTACATAGATAAAGATTTTGTATTATAGTTGATTAAAAGAGAGATTTTTTTGTTATTTATAATGTCAACATAATTTTTAGCTTGTTTTTCTTACTGTTATATGTTAAAATATATATAGTTTAATATTAAAGGAGAGATTTTTTTATTATGTCAAATACAAACAGCTATGAAAGTCCTTTATGCACAAGATATGCAAGTAAGGAAATGCAGTTTATTTTCTCGGCAGACAAGAAATTCACAACCTGGAGAAAACTGTGGGTTGCCCTTGCACGTGCAGAAATGAAACTCGGGCTCAATGTAACTGAAGAACAGGTTAAACAGCTTGAAAGCAACATTGAAAACATCGACTATGAATCTGCAAAGGAACACGAAAAGAAATTCCGTCACGATGTTATGGCACACGTTCATACATATGGTGAAGCGTGTCCTGATGCTAAAGGTATAATTCACCTTGGAGCTACTTCCTGCTATGTAGGAGATAATACAGATGTTATTATTATGAAGGACGCTATGCAGATAATTCGCAGAAAGCTTATAAATGTTATTTCCCAGCTTTCAGATTTTGCAAATGAATATAAGGCTATGCCTGCACTTGCATATACTCATTTACAACCTGCACAGCTTACAACAGTAGGAAAACGTGCAACTCTCTGGATTAACGAACTCCTTATGGATTTACACGAACTCAATTACAGAATTGAAAATTTAAAACTTCTCGGCTCAAAGGGTACTACTGGAACTCAGGCATCATTTGTTGAACTTTTCAATGGAGATTCATCAAAAATCAAACAGCTTGAAAAAATGATAGCTGAAGAAATGGGCTTTGATGGAGTCGTTCCAGTATCTGGACAGACTTATTCAAGAAAAGTTGATTCCCAGATTTTAAATACTCTTAGTGGAATTGCACAATCTGCAAGTAAATTTTCAAATGATATGCGACTTCTCCAGAGTTTCAAGGAAATGGAAGAACCATTTGAAAAGAATCAGATTGGCTCATCAGCAATGGCATACAAGAGAAATCCAATGAGATGCGAAAGAATAACATCTCTTGCAAGATATGTTATCACAGACAGCCTTAACCCTGCATTTACAGCTGGTACTCAGTGGTTTGAAAGAACTCTTGATGACTCTGCAAACAAGAGAATTTCTGTTGCTGAAGCATTCCTTGCAACAGACGCAATACTTAATATTATGATTAATGTTACAAGTGGTCTTGTTGTATATCCTAAGATGATTCGTCAGAGAATTATGAAAGAGCTTCCATTTATGGCTACTGAAAACATAATGATGCACGAAGTTACACATAATAACGGCGACAGACAGCAGTTACACGAAAGAATAAGAGAACTTTCAATGATTGCAGGAAAAAATGTAAAAGAAGAAGGTCTTGAAAATAATCTCTGTGAACTTATTCTTGAAGATGATATGTTCTCAATTACAAAGGAAGAAATGGACGCTATTCTCCAGCCAGAAAATTTCACAGGAAGAAGTGCTGAACAGGTTGAAGAATTCATTGCTGAATGTGTAAAGCCTATAGTTGACGCAAACAAAGATATTCTCAACGAACAGGTTGAAATAAACGTATAATACACAAATCCAATAAATTAAATATACTAATTTTAAGTTTTTTAAAAGGGAAAACCTTTATTATAGGTTTTCCCTTTTTTTTAATCCAAATTAAATCTTTCTATAAGTTCATTGAGAAGTCTTGCCTGTTCTGAAAGCTGTCCTGATACATTAGTACTTTCTTCAGCAGTTTTTGAATTATGTTGTACAACAGCTGATATTTGATTTATATCTGCATTAATATCAGCAACCATTTCAGATTGTTTTTCTCCTGACAAAGATATATTATCAATTATTTTTTTCAATGTAAGACTATGTTTATCGAGCAATTTCATAGCATCAGTAGTCTGTTCTGTTATTCTTACACCATTATTTACAGCTTCAATAGAATTTTCTATAAGTTTAGTTGTATCACTTACTGCTTCTGCTGATTTTATAGCAAGATTTCTTACTTCATCAGCAACAACTGCAAACCCTTTTCCAGCCTCACCTGCACGTGATGCCTCAACAGCTGCATTCAAGGATAATATATTGGTCTGAAAAGCAATATCTTCAATAGTTTTTATAATATTGCTTATTTTTGTTGAAGCGTCATTTATATTATTCATAGCATTTGTAAGATGCTCCATTTTTTCATTTACTTCATTTACATAATAGAATGTTTTATCCATAATTTCTGTTGCTTCAGAACAATTGTCAGAATTCAAATGCACCTGATTATCAATGAGTCCCAGATTTTCAGCAAGTTTCTGTATAGCATTATTCTGTTCTACAGTTCCTTCAGAGAGTACATTTGAAACTGAAGCAATCTGCTGAGAACTTGAATTTACGTGTTCAGCTGATAATGTTATATTTTTTATAACATAATTAAGCTTGTTTCTGATTGTTTCAAGATTTTCAGAAAGCATTTCAAAATCGCCTTTATAATACTGTCTGTTCATTGAAGTATCTACTGCAAGATTTTCATTTGATATTTCTTCAAGTATTCTGCCAATATCTTCTGAAACATTTTTTAATGATTTACACAAAACACTTACAGAATTTGCTATATTGCCTATTTCATCATCTCTTTGAATAAATTCTTCGATATTGTTTGCAGAATCAAGTTTTATATCAGAAAGATTTATAATTGAATCTTCTATTACTTTTATCGGAGTTATTAATTTGCTTATAACTATATATACAATCGTTGCCAGAAGCACCATACATATAGCACAAATTATAAGAAGTACAATTCTCATATATGTTACAGAAGAAAGAACTTCAGCAGATTCATCTGAAATAATAAATATCCAGTTATAATTTTTTATGCTGTTGAATGCTGCAATGTTATCTTTACCTTTTTCATCTTTATAATTCAAAGAACCACTTGAATTATTTTCCTTAACCTTACTGATTATATTATTTACAAATTCTTCTTCAGCTATAGTTGTAATTTTCTCTTTATCTGGGTGAAAAATGTATTCTCCTGTTTCAGCATTTATAAGATAATACTGAGCCTTTGAAAAGCCTTCCAATGGCAATGTATTTAATTTTTCGATAAGACCACTTGTAAAGATACCTATTCCACCTAATCCTATTGGATTACCGTCATCATCTTTAACTGCCTTATACATAGAAATAATCTGTTCACCACTTGCTGGGGAAATAATAATTCCTGTATTATATACACCATCTGTTGCAAGAATACAATCGTGAAGTTGTTTTTGTCTTTCCTGGTCAGGTCTGGTAATCTGACCTCTTATTTTTGGATTTGTATGAGTTAATATTGTAGTATCCCATTTACTTGCATATATACCTTCAAGGTTAACAAGGTCACTTCCAAAAAATTCAGTATATTTCTGAGCATTGTCAATATATTGCTGATTTTCTGGTTCTCTCATAAGATTATATATTTGTTCAGCTTTAAGATAAGCAGTCAAAGCATCTTCGGAAGATTTAATATAGTCGCCTATAATTTCTGAACGTTCAACTGTTGCAGTTATCATATTGTTTACAGCAGTTTTATGTGTTGAATCTGAAACAGATTTGTTTATAAATATAAACAATATTATAAAAACAACAAGCTGTATCAATAAAATAACAGATGATATTTTAAATCCAAGTTTACATATTTTCTTATTTTTGTTCATTTTTTTACCACCTTTTAGCGAATTATATATAATTTACTTAATAATATCAT
>JAZKXQ010000469.1:0-4826 GCA_045611725.1 Oscillospiraceae bacterium | reverse complement strand
AATATTGAATATGATGCTTCAAGACTTGAATATCTTTCAGACAGAAGAAACAAGCTTAATCATATGATGAGAAAATATAATGCAGACCTTGAAGGGTTATGCAAATTATATGATGAAGCTATACAGGAAACAGAAAGTTTTGACGGGTGTTCAGATGAAATTTTAAGATTATCTGCTGAAAAAGAAAAGCTTTTGCTTGAAGTTACTGAAAAAGCTAAAAAGCTTTCTGAATACAGAGAAAAAATTGCAGAAAATTTTGTAAAACAGGTAACTGATGAATTAAAATTTCTTAATATGCCTGATGCAGTACTTGAAATACAGCATACAAAGGGTAAACTTACAATAAATGGTATGGATAGTATGGAAATGCTTATTTCTGCCAATAAGGGAGAAGCTCCGAAACCTGTTGATAAGATAGCCTCTGGAGGAGAGCTTTCAAGAATAATGCTTGCTCTTAAAAGCGTAATAGCTGATAAGGATTCAGTTCCAACATTGATTTTTGATGAAATTGATACAGGAGTAAGTGGACGTGCTGCCCAGAAAATAGGAATAAAACTTAAACAGATAGCTAAAATAAGACAGGTTATATGCGTTACTCATCTTTCGCAAATCGCAGTTATGGCAGATACTCATTTACTTATAGAAAAGAAAACTGAAAATAACAGGACTTTTACAGAAGTTTCACTGCTCGATTTTGAAAACCGTACAAAAGAAATAGCAAGAATACTTGGAGGAGATAATCCGAGCAGTCTTATGCTGAAAAATGCAGAGGAAGAAATAAAAAAAGCAATGGAGATTTAAATGAATAATTCAGACAGTAAAAAAAAGTATAAATTTGGTTATATAATTCTTGTTATGTTTATAACATTTCTGGTTCATAAAGTTCTTTCATCTCTGGTAAAGAAAGCACTTAAAATGGCTATACTTTCTGAAACTATTGGAATTACTCTTGCACTTGCAGTAGTATCAGCAATTATGCTTATACTATATTTTGCAGGAAGAAAAATAATTCTTAAAAAAGAAATTATGCCCATAAAATTATATTGTTTTATATCAGCACATTTGCCGTTTGTAATATGGCTTATAATAATGATTTACAGAAGTGTAACGACTTTTTCAGATTTTGAATATGAATTATTATCTGAATTTAATATTAAAAATATTTTAGATGTATTAAAATCATTTATTGGAATTATAAATGCAGTTATAAGCTTTATAAGTTCATTTCTTGTACTTTTTTCGTCCTGTATATGTGAACTTTTCAGCTGGATTGCAGGATTTAAAGCAAGGGAGGCTAAAAAATAATGAGAATTTTTCTTGTTGACTATGAAAATGTAAATTCGCTTGGACTTAATGGAATAGACAAGCTTAGAAAAACTGATAAAATAGTATTGTTTTATAGTGATTCAGCTAATACAATAAGCTTTGCAATTCACGATATAATTATGAAAAAACAGATTAAGATTGAAAAATATAAACTTAATCAGTCTGAAAAAAATGCACTTGATTTTCAGCTTGTTACATATCTTGGGTATTGGGTTGCAACTCATACAGCAAAAGAACACGAAATATTTATTATCAGCAAGGATAAGGGATATATTTCAGCTATTGAATTCTGTGCAGAAGTCCTTAAAAAAACTGTAATAATGAAACCATCAATAGGCATTGCAATAGGTAGTGATGTTGAGGAAAAAATTACAGAGGAGGATATTGCAGATGCTCATCGTCTGGGGCTTACCGAGGAGGAGTATGAAAACATTATAAGTGAACTTCTTATAAGTGTTCCTAAATCGGAATGTAAAGAAATTATAAATAATGTTATGACTTTTGTTCACGAAACCACTGACAGAATAAGATTCAACAATGCAATTGTAAAGGAATACGGCACAGAAAAGGCTAAAGTTTATTATAATGCAATAAAACAGTATTATGAAAAGATAAAATCTCTTGATGAAGAAAATCAGGAATAAAATTTCTCTCTGATTGTTATTGAAACAATATTATTTATATGCTATAATATATTCTGGAAAATAAAGATAAAAATAAAGGGAGAAATTTATTATGGGAATAAAAAAGGGAGCTTTAATAACAGCTTTATGTCTTGGAGTTTTATCGACTTCTGTCTTGAATACTGAATCATTATCAATATTTTCAGTCAATGTAATTAATATGAAAAATATAATTTCTGACTGTACTGAAAATGATTTATTATTTGATATTAACAAGGACAGCAAAGTTAATATTTTTGACCTTATAAAGATAAAACACGATGAAAAAACTGTTTTTGAGTATACAGAAACAATGACTACAGAAACCACAGTTTCAGAAACTACAACTTCACAAACAACAATTTCAGAAACTACTGTTACTGAAGAATTGCCACAGACAACAGTACCTCCAATAGCTTCTCAAACAGAAATTTCAACATCTACTATTGTCACTGAATCTCCACAGACAACAACATTACCTACTGAAACATCTACAACAGGAGATATTTATATAAATCCTTTCGCTGACGGAGATGTATGCACATTAAAAAATGCAGGTAGTGGAAAAATGCTGAATGTCCATATGGGAAATGATGCGAATGATGTCAATGTTTATCAATGGACAGCTGATGGTTCTGTTGAACAGACTTTCAGAATGAATTTCCTTATTGAAAATTCCTGTTATCTTATAAGAAGTATGAGTAGTTCAAATGGTACTAATCGTACTCTTGATATAGTAAAATCAGATGGTGTGGTTGTATCAGGAGGAAATGTTGATATATACAATTCTGTTGACCCTATAGCTCAGCAATGGCTTTTTGTGGAAGTTGCAGAGAATACATATAAAATCGTTCCAAAAAGCAATACTAGTGTAGCTCTTACAGCTTTTGGAAATGGAAATGGTACAGCATATGGTACTGAACCGACATCTGAAGGAAATGTATTTGTTGCAGATTATACAGGCTCAGCATATCAGCACTGGATTATTACAAAAATTGCTGAAACAACTGAACCTATTGTAACAACAGCACCTCCACAGATTACAGAGCCTGAACAAACAACATCTGTTACTACTGAAAAAGTCCTCCCGAATAGTTTTTATATAGATGGAGTTACTCCGATAGTACAAAGAGGATTGCCTACAGGCTGTGAAGCAACAGGACTTACAATACTTCTTCGCTGGTATGGTTTCAATGTTACAAAGGAAGCAATGGCTCTTACTTATATGCCGAGAATGGATTTTTATTATGTTAATGGTAAGAGAATAGGTGCTGATTTCATTACAACATTTGCAGGTGACCCACGAAGTTCAGCTGGATATGGCTGTTATATTCCTTGTATGATGCAGACTGTAAGAAATTATTTTAATGATATAGGCTGTACAAATTATACTCCTAAAAATCTTACAGGAACGACTCTTGACAATCTGTTTTATTATGTATCTGAAAATACTCCCGTAGCAGTTATAACTACCAATAATCTTATGACTCCAACTCAAGGTTCTTCGTGGTATACAGAGGACGGAAGATATGTCACCTGGCAGAGAGGTCATCACTGTATGGTTATAATTGGCTATGACTATTCAAAAAATGTCGTTTATGTAAGTGAATCTGCATATTCTTCAATAAGAACATATAATATGGATACTTTCAGAAATGTTTATAACCTCAAAGGCAAAAATGCTATGATTGTAACTAAAGATTAAAGATATTGGGGAATATAAAATGGAAATAAATTTAATTTCAGTTGATACATCTGTTTTGTATGAAAATTATAAAAAATATCTTTATCTTATTTCGGATAAGCGACAAGATAAAATAGAAAATTTAAAAAGAAATTCAGATAAGATAATATCTTTTTTTTCTGAACTTCTTATAAAATATTCAGTCTGTAAAAAATATGACATTGAATATAAAAATATTTTCTTTGAATATAATAAATACGGCAAACCCTTATTAAAGGGTATGCCGTATTATAATTTTTCCGTATCTCATTCAGAAAATATGATAGTATTTGCAGATAATTCAGAACCAATAGGAATTGATATTGAAATTATGGGGAAAAGCCGTCTTAATACTGCAAAGCATTTTTTTACTGAAAATGAATATAATTTCATACTTGACAGTACAAATCGGGACGAGGCTTTTTACAGGATTTGGACTTCAAAAGAAGCTTATGTAAAAATGATTGGTACAGGACTTTCAAAGTCATTCCGTTCATTTAATGTCCTTGATAATGAATTTTCAAATTATTTTATATCTGAAAAATATAAAGAATATATGATAACTGTATGCTGTGAAAATATCGGAGAAATTAAAATAAATCATATGACTGATAAAGATATTATGGAGTATTTTAAAATATTGATGGCTGAATAAATATTGCAAAAACAAGAAAAATAATCAGCATAATGAAATTCACTGCTGAAAAAACCAAGATATATTCTTTAGGCTTTGAATTTTCTGATTGCATATAAAACTGATATGATATAAGACTTGCAAGGGAGGCTATTGGTGTTCCAAGTCCTCCTATATTTACTCCAAGCATAAGACTTTCAGCATTTTCTGTAAATCCTGAAAGCATTACTGATGCAGGAACATTACTTATAATCTGTGAAAGAAGTGCTGACACAATAATTTCATTTCCATACATTATGCTGTCAAAAAAATTTCTTATTGTTTCAATACGGGAAATATTGCCTACAAATATAAAAAAGCATATAAATGTCATAAGCAATGCATAATCAACTTTTTTGAATAATTTTCTGTCTGTTATAAGAAAAATTAAAATAACTGATATAAGGCATATATAATCGGGAATTTTTCTGAAAACAGTTAA
>JAZKXQ010000468.1:0-1406 GCA_045611725.1 Oscillospiraceae bacterium | reverse complement strand
TTATTGCATAGAGCGACGGAGATGAAATGTGCAATTTTGCATAGTGGTTGCACGGAATTTATTATTAAGGAGGATTATTGTATGAGCAGTAATGTGAATGTCAAAGTAAAAGGCATAGCGTCACCACTTAACGGCAGGGTTGTATCGTTGGATACAGTTCCGGATTCAGTATTTTCTGAAAGAATACTTGGAGATGGTTGTGCAATTATTCCGTCAGACGGTAAAATTTACAGCCCTGTAAACGGAGAAATTTCATCTGTTGCAGAAACAAAACACGCATATGGTTTTTCATCTGAGGACGGATTGGAAATTCTTGTGCATTTCGGACTTGAAACAGTGGCATTAAAAGGAGAGGGCTTTGTTTCCCACGTCAAAGTAGGAGATAAGGTAAAAAAAGGCGACCTTATCGCAGAAGTTGACCTCGACATACTGAAAAAACATAATATCAATATCATAACACCTGTACTTGTATGTGATGGTGCAGACGGTCTTAAACTCAGAATAAGTGAAGGCGATGTAAAAAAAGGCAAAAATATGGTTATAACATTTGATAGTGAAACAGCAGAAAAATCTGAAGAAACTTCAAAAAGCAAAGAAAATAAAAAATTCAAAATAAATTTTGATTTTCTTCAGAAGCTAGGTAAGGTTCTTATGACAGTAATAGCAGTAATGCCAGCGGCAGGACTTATGATAAGTCTTGGAAAACTTATCGGAATGGCAGGTGCAGACATTGCAGTAGTTTCAACAATAGCAAGTGTAATGGAAAATATAGGCTGGGCAGTTATCAGCAACCTGCATATACTTTTCGCAGCTGCAATAGGTGGTTCGTGGGCGAAAGAACGTGCAGGAGGTGCATTTGCCTCCATTATAGCATTTATCCTCATAAATAATATAACAGGCGTAATTTTTGGAGTTACAGGAGATATGCTGACAGACCCTAATGCAGTTGTACATTCATTTTTCGGACAGGAAATGCTTGTAGAGAACTATTTTACATCTGTACTCGGTTCACCTGCACTTAATATGGGTGTATTTGTAGGCATTATTTCTGGATTTTTAGGCGGAATTGTATATAATAAATTCTATAATTTCAGAAAACTTCCGGACGCTCTATCATTCTTCAACGGAAAACGTTTTGTTCCTCTTATGGTAATTGTATGGTCTGTTATTGTTTCTCTCGGACTTTCTTTAGTATGGCCTCTTGTACAGTCCGGAATTAATGCTTTCGGTATCTGGATAGCAAATTCTTCTGACACATCACCAGTACTTGCTCCATTCATTTACGGAACTCTTGAAAGACTTCTCCTTCCTTTCGGACTTCATCATATGCTTACAATCCCAATGAATTATACATCATTTGGTGGCACTTATGAAATACTGACAGGTATAAATGCAGGTGCAGAAGT
>JAZKXQ010000467.1:0-2339 GCA_045611725.1 Oscillospiraceae bacterium | reverse complement strand
AATTCATAAAATGTATTCTTACATTTCCGATATTAAAAAATTCGCAGGTATCTTTTTCCGAAACAGCAGTTTTTATAAGTCCTGTTGTTTCAAGAATCTGAAAAAATCTTGGCACAGAGCCAAAGTCGTGATTTCCTCTTAATGAATAAACATTATTGTTTGTTATTCTGTTCCATTCAACAAAATAGGAAAGAAAAACATTAAGCCCTGAATATTCATTTATATTTTTATTTGTAAGGTCACCTGCAAGAAAAAGATGAGTTATATTCTGATTGACAAGAAATTTTGAAATATCATCACACAAATCAGTGCATACTTTAAAATAATCCTTATGACAGCCAGTATTTTTACTATCAAGATGTAAATCTCCTATAAATGCTACCTTCAAAAAATTATTCCTCCTTTCAGATTACTGCAGCTCCACAATTCTGACAGATTTTATAACCTGTTTTTTCTGCAAGTTCTTTTAGTTCAGCCTGTATCTGATTATATTCCGTTTCAACTTTTTTTAATCTTTCAACTGAATTTTTATAATCTCTGAATGATTTTATAATTTCCCCGAAAAGTATATATTTTTTAACATCAACAGGAATTATTTCATCTGAAATATGTTGTTTCTGATAAGTAATATTATCAGCTTGTTTTTTCAGCTGAATAATCATATCAAGCTTTTTTGTATCAACAATTTTTACATCGGGCTGAATTTTTTCATTAATCTTCGAAGAAATTTTTTTCATATCCTCAAGCATTGAAAATTTTTGTGTATCTATACAGAACATTTCGGGATTTATATTGATACTTTCAATATCTGAAAGTATTTTTTTCATCTGTTCAAGTTTATTAAACTTATCTAAATCTATTTTATCAAATTCAGGATTTACAATAATGCTTTTTATTTCACACATTTTATTTACAAGATTTTCTGCATATTCATATTTTTGAGTATAAAATTCTGTATCTGAAGTAATTTTCTGAAGATTTTCAAGTATTTGCTGAGGTAGAATTTCTATCTGTTCCATAGCCTTTTTATATGTTTCTTTTTCATTCTTTTTTAATCTCAACTGGGAATTATATTCATTTGTCTTTTCTGAAAGAAACTGAGAGGTTTTTCTTATATGTTCACAGCCAAGAATACTATTGAATATTTTATAATTTTCTCCACCAGTAGTATCAATAAACATAAGTTTATTGTTTCTTCGCCTTACATTAAGTTCTTCGCCTGTTGATTCGTCAATTACCATATTCATATATTTTTTTATTGAAAAAGAAGAATCGTCTGGCACTCCTTCAACAAGAAGAATAGCATCTCCAAGCATATTCTGATAAAGTATTTCATCACCTTTTGAAGCTTTCCATAAAACTTTACCGTTTCCAGATTTTGTACGTCTGTATCTTGTTTGAGTTATTGTTATTCCATCATCAAATTCAATGCCTATACAATAATACTTTGTATTATCCCTTATGTATTTTGATTGTTCCTTTTCATAGGCATTATATCCAATAATTTCGGGTATCATTGTAAAGGCAGTTTTTCCACTGGCATTTTTTCCACAAAAATTTAGTATGCCTGTTTCGTCAAATATTGCTTCACTTTTTTCGTGTGCCATAAAATTTTCTGCAAATATTCTTTTTATTTTTGACATATTGTAATTCACTCATTTCGTTTTTTATCATTATAGCATATATTTTGAGTTTTAGCAATTTATTTTATTTGTAAATAATAGAGTTCTTCGGGAAGATTATTCCATAATTGAATACGTGTTTTATTATTTGTCAATGTAAGAATAATATTTTTATCGGGATTGGGATATATGAAAGGTATATCCTGTTCTCCTTTTTCCTTTCTTACAGGAAATGCCAAACATTCATTATCAATATCGAATTGTGCATTTACCCCTTGTTTATTTCCTCTTGCATCAAGTCTAATCCATTTATTGTATTTTTCAATATATACACCATTCAGACCGTGTATTATTAAAAAAGGTGCTGTTTCATCATCTAAAATTAATTTTTGATAACAAAATCCTGTTGGTATGAATTTATATCTTAGCAATGCAGCTAAAAGATGAGATTTGGCAAAACATATGCCGTGTCTTTCTTTTAAAACTTCTGATGCTTTACAGGTGATAATATTATTGTTTATATCAGCAGAATGACCTATCGTATCTCTTACATATTCATAAGCATTTTTTATGTAGTCAATACTGTCAGCTGAATAATCAAATATTTCATCAGCTGTTTTTATAATATCTTCATTATAAAAATCAATTATTTCACTTGATGAAAGATATAAATTCACATTATTTTTATATAGTTTTAAATTCATATTTTTCTCCTTA
>JAZKXQ010000466.1:0-4115 GCA_045611725.1 Oscillospiraceae bacterium | reverse complement strand
ATTCGCTCTTTAACTTTTTCAAGTCCGTAATGTTTTTTATCAAGAATCTGTTTTGCTTTTTCGATGGATACTTTTTTCTTGCTTTTCTTATTCCAGGGCAAATCAAGAACTGTATCAAGATAATTTCTTATAACAAACGCCTCTTGAGATGAAGACGGCATTTTATTGAGTCTGTCAGCCTCTTTCAGAAGTTTTTCACAAATATTATCATCAAGTTTAAGAGAAATTATTTTTTCCTTGTAATCTAAAACTTCATTTTCATCACCATTTTCACCAAGTTCAGATTGAAGAACGTGAAGCTGTTCTCTGAGATAATATTCTTTCTGATGCCTATCGAGGTTATCATATACCTTATCCTGAATATTCTTTTCAGCTACCATAATATCTATTTCACTTACAAGCATACTATAAAGCATATTTATACGGTTTATTATACTTGTTTCTTCAAGAAGTTGCTGTTTATTTTCAATATCAAGACTCACATTAAAAGCTATACTTTCAAATACAAGAACAGGGTCTTCCTCCATAAGAACAGCTTTTGTAATATCCTTAACTATTTTTGGCATAAATTCGCAATATTTCTGAAATACAGCCTTTAAAAGTCTTACAGAAGCCTCAAGCTTCACTTCATCTGGTTTACTTTTACTATAATTGACAGTACGTCTTACATCGCACTGAATATAATCCTTTGAAGATGAATCAAATTCAATCATTTTAGCCTTATAAAGCCCCTCTATAATAACTCTCATATTTTCATCGGGAGTTTTAAGAACTTGTCTTATTTCTGCAACTATACCTATTTTATACAAATCATTTTCTGTTGGATTTTCAAGTAATAAATTTTTCTGGGCAACCAAAAAGATTTTTCTGTCAGTTTCAACTGCCTTTTCAATAGCCTTTTTAGATATATCTCTTGAAATATCAAAATGCATAACCATTTTAGGAAATGCGACAAGTCCACGCATTGCAATACACGGAATCATATTTTTCTCTTTAAGTTCACCCATATCAAATTCACCCATCTTTTTTTATTATTTTATATACAAAACTGAAAACAACTTAATTATAAGAAGTAATCATATACTATTATATAATAATTTGTTGATATTTGCAAGTAGTATAATATTACAAAGTCCCTCCGAACTGAAAAATAATCCGGAAGGACTTTACACTAAATAGTTATGATAAAAAATTACTTTTTAAACAATTTTTCTGCTCCGCTTTTTTCCTTATATTCGACTAAAGGCTCTGTTCTGTTAACAACACAATCAGCTGTAATTATCACCTTTGAAACATCTCCCTTTGATGGAGCATCAAACATAACATTCATAAGAATACCCTCTACTATCGACCTTAAACCTCTTGCACCTGTTTTCTGAGCAATGGTTTTCTTCGCAATTTCAATAAGAGCATCATCTTCAATCACAAGGTCAATATCATCATATTCAAAAAGCTTTTTATATTGTTTGATAAGAGCATTTTTAGGCTCTGTAAGAATTTTAACAAGTGCTTCTTCATCAAGCTCATTAAGAACAGTTATTATAGGCAGACGACCTACAAGTTCAGGAACTATTCCGAATTTAACCAAATCCTGTGGAACAGCCTTTTTGAAGATATTCTTCATTGCGTCCTTTTTGGATTTAACATCTGCCTCAAAGCCTATTGCAGAACTTTCAGTACGTTTTTGAATAGCCTTTTCAAGACCATCAAAAGCACCACCACATATGAAAAGAATATTTTTTGTATTTATATGGATAAATTCCTGATTTGGATGTTTTCTTCCACCCTGAGGAGGAACATTTGAAATAGTACCTTCAATAATTTTAAGAAGTGCCTGTTGAACGCCCTCACCACTTACATCTCTTGTAATTGATGTATTTTCGGACTTTCTTGCAATCTTATCTATTTCATCTATATAGATAATACCTCTTTCAGCAGCTTCAATATCCATATCAGCAGCCTGAATAAGCCTTAAAAGAACGTTTTCAACGTCATCACCGACATAACCGGCTTCAGTAATTGTAGTAGCATCAGCAATTGCAAAAGGAACTTCAAGAGTTCTTGCAAGAGTTTGTGCGAGGAATGTTTTACCTACACCTGTTGGTCCCAGAAGAAGAACATTACTCTTTTGAATTTCAACATCATTTTCATCGTCCTGACTTAAAATTCTCTTGTAATGGTTGTAAACAGAAACGGAAAGGGCAATTTTCGCCTCGTCCTGTCCTATAACGTATTCATCAAGAACTTTCTTTATCTCTGCAGGTTTTTTAAGATTTATAGTTGCCTTTACAGGTGGGGGATTTTTAACCTTATTGTTTTTTTCAGGAGCCATCGGCTTTGTTATCATATCATTGCAATAACGGACGCACGAATCGCAGATATTTGAATTTCCAGATGAAAACATACTCTGAACCCTGTTTTCACCTCTGCCACAGAAATTACATTTTTTAAAACCTGTATCCATAAAAGAAATTCTCCTTATCTCTTTTCGATTACTTTATCGATAAGACCATATTTCAAGGCTTCATCAGCATACATATAGTTATCTCTTTCTGTATCACGTTCAATTACTTCAAGAGGCTGACCTGTATTTTCAGAGAGAAGTCTGTTAAGAGTCTGTCTTGTTCTTACGAGATGGTCAGAATGAATTTTAATATCAGTACACTGACCGGAAAGACCTCCTGAAATGAGTGGCTGATGTATCATTATTTCACTATGAGGAAGAGCAATTCTTTTACCCTTTGTACCTGCTGAAAGCAGAAATGCTCCCATTGAAGCAGCCATACCTATACATATGGTTGATACATCACATTTGATATACTGCATTGTATCATATATAGCCATACCGGCAGTAATTGAGCCACCAGGACTGTTAATGTATAAGCTGATATCTTTTTCAGCGTCCTGACTTTCCAGATAGAGCAACTGGGCAACTACAAGACTTGCAGTTGTATCATTAACCTGGTCTGACAGCATAACAATGCGGTCATTCAGCAATCTGGAAAAAATATCATACGAACGTTCTCCACGGCTTGTCTGTTCAACAACATAAGGCACAAAACTCATTTTATTTTCTTCCTTTCAGTGTATATATTTATTCTGCTACTCAAAATATGGACAGTTATACCCATATTGAGAAAATTCCTGCTTCAACCTATATATTTTCATACTAATAAATTAGATACTACTCATAAGTTATAGTCCACAGGCGTAAATTCCCGTATAGCCTACGGTACATATTGATTATGCTATTATGAGTACATTATACCCTGTTTAAACACTTTTGTCAATGTTTTTAATAATTATTATCTAACTCCTGCCGTCCATACAAGACAGACAGCAGGAGTTTTTTAACAGTTTTATTCAGGAATTACTTATTTTCTTCTGAATTGTCAACAACTGCATTTTCTCTTACGATTTCAGCAGCTTTTTCAACAAGAAGGTCTGTCTTATAATCTTCAATATTGATAATTCTCTTAACTGTATCAGCATCAATGTTATTTGACTTAGCAATATCAGCTATGCCATTTTCAACTTCTTCATCTGAAACTGTGCAGTTTTCAAGTTCTGCAATCTTTTCAAGAGCAAGTCTGAGCTTAACTTCGCTGACAGCTCTTTCCTTATGGCTTTCTCTGAATGATTCCATATCCATACCTGTATACTGGAGATAGAGAGCAAGTTCCATACCCTGCATCTTAAGACGCTGTTCAAAGTCTGAAACGAATCTGTCAATTCTATTTTCGTACATACATTCAGGAATTTCAGCCTTAAGGAGTTCGATAACCTTTTCAAACACAGCATTTTCAAAGTCTGCATTAGCCTTTGCTTCTGCATTTTCTGTAAGTTTCTTCATTGTATCAGCTTTGAGTTCTTCAACTGTTTCAAAATCTGAAGTATCCTTTACGAAATCGTCATCGAGTTCAGGGAGTTCCTGCACATTGATTTCCTTGAGGTTGATTTTGAATACAGCAGGTTTACCAGCAAGTTCGGTTGCATGATAGTCGGCTGGGAATATTACATTAACATCTTTATCTTCACCAGTTTTTAAACCAACAAGTTGATCTTCAAAACCTTCAATAAAGCTGTGGCTACCAATTTCTAAATCGTAGTTTTCG
>JAZKXQ010000465.1:0-1662 GCA_045611725.1 Oscillospiraceae bacterium | reverse complement strand
CACCATTTTTTATCATTTCTGTGGCATCACCTATAATATTGCTTGATTTTTCAATATTTCCTACTCTGCCAAGCAAATCAAAACAATATGAATGGAAAGTTTTTATTTCGATGAATTTGACGGCATTTCCTATAAGAGCTTTAAGTCTTTGCCTAAACTCATCAGCAGCTGCTCTTGAAAATGTAAGCATTAAAAGCTGTTCATATTTTACATTTTCAAGGAATACCAATGATGCAAGTTTATGAACAAGTACCCTTGTTTTTCCACTTCCGGGTCCTGCCGTAACAACAATATATTTTGAACTGTCATCATTAATAATTTTCTGTTGCATATCTGATAACTGAGCAAAAAGCTGATTATATTTCTGTGGAGTAACATTTCTTTTTATTTCTTCCAGTCTGTTATCTTTAAAATATTTTGAAAGAAATGATTTGTAATTCATATTAAAATAATTTTTAACAAATTCCTGTGCTTCATCAGTATTTTTGGTCATCATATCTGCATATTCACCAACAATATGAATTTGCTGAATTTTCTGTTCATAGAATTCAGCAAATCGCTGATAATCCTGTTTTTTATACTGAATCTGATTATTCATTTCAAGTCTTTCAATTTCCATAGCATTATAAAGCACAAGAAATCCACCCTCAAGCTGTATAGCATTAATCTTTGAAAGATAAAGCAAAGCGTCCTGAATTTCATTCAGCTGAGAATTTCCTGAATATGCTTTTTTTATTTCAATTACTGAAAATTCTATCAATGTATCCTTTTTAGCTGATAATTTATCAATCTTTGAATACAGATATTCAAGAATAAACTTTGTAAGGTTTATTCTTCTTGCTAATTTGTATTTTATTTCCTGTATATCAATCAAAAGTTTTATTTCAGTTGACTGTACTGAAGTTTTATAAGTCTTTTCTATGTATTTGCTTATTGTCCAGTAATAAAGCAAAGTTTTTATATTCTTTACAGATGACCCCTTAACGCCCAAATCTTCAGCTGTTTCATTTATTTCCTTGAGATTAACTACTTGACATTCTTCATTAATCTGAGATACAAGAAATTCTTCAAGTCTTATAAACTTCTCAAGAGTGTTCATAGATTTTCTTTGAGTATCATCATCTTTTATATATGCAGTCAAATCCTGACTGTCAGCAAGTAACTGACATTCCCTCATAAGATTAATTGATTCAAGGACATCTTCTTTTTTTATTCCAAGCATATCTGAAATATAATCCACACGGGATTCAGCGTCTTCCTCTGTTCTTGATTTACTTCTGCTTGAAATAAGACATTTAATAATTCTTCTTGCATTAAGTTTCTGAGTTTCATTGAATTTATCTGAATTAGTGATAATATCAGACGCTTCTTTCATATCTCTTGCAAGAATACTAGTAGCATATACTCTCGGAACATTCTGACCTCTTTTTATGTATCCTGCTGTTTCAAGTGCTGATATTGCAGTTTTTACTTTTGTTTCAACATCATATTCCGACTCGTCCCACCCTGCATTTCTTGCTATTTCAAGTGCAGAATTTTTTATAACTTTTCTGTTTCTTGAAATACGTTTTATAGCCATCCATAAATGCTGAATTTCATTTATATTAAGTTTTGTCTGATTAAGAAGTATAAAATGCTTATCCAAATCATTATTATTAAAAA
>JAZKXQ010000464.1:0-2776 GCA_045611725.1 Oscillospiraceae bacterium | reverse complement strand
TTTATTTTTAATCTGAATTTCTTCATCTCTGTCAAGATTTTTATAGTATTCAAGCGTATTGAGATAATGCTCTGTTTCTTCACAGCTTTCATCGTTTTCTCTGAAAAGACCATTTGCGATAACTTGATATTTAGTACCCTTTTCATTAGTAGTAAGCAAAAGAATGTCTATTGGCGTATGTTCTATAACAAGTTTCATATTGTCACGAAGTTCAACAGTTTCCGTAATATCAACGATAACGCCCTGGAAAAATTCATTGTTTTCATATTCCATAAGCCTTGTTTGGTCGATAACCCATATGTAGCCATTTCTGGATAACATTCTGTATTCAAGACTTTTGTTTTCATTGATACACTCTTCTATTTTTTTCGTTCCCGCTTCAACAAGCTTTCTGTCATCAGGGTGAACAAGATTTATAAATTTATTATCAAAAAGCTCTACTATTTCTTTTTCAGTATATCCAAGCATACTTAAAAATCTGTCACTCATATAGATGAATGGATAACCTCTTTCAGTAGAACATCTATGGTAGCCTCCTGGCATATCCTCATTAAGAAATCTCAGTTCCTGATTCTGACGCATAAGGAATGAATTTTTCTCTGCAAGACGAGTTTGAATTTCTGATATTTCAGAAATATCTGCACAGACGCTTATAAAAGCTTTGCTGTTATCTTCAGTTTCAACTGTTTTTCCTTTCAAAGATGCTCTGAAATATTTTCCATCTTTTGAACACATACGGAAAATAAGAGTATGTTCTTTATCTGTATTAAATGCATCTTCAGTAAAACATATTCTATCATCAGGATGTATCAGATTTATAATATTGCCATCGATATGACTATAAAATTCATTATATGAATTAAATCCTAACATTCTTAGCATATTGTCATCAGCAAAATACAGTGGAATATTTTCCTTGCAGTATCCACCCAATACACCTTTTCTACAGAATGAGGAAAAAATGATTGCAGATTCACGTTTGTTTTCATCTGAAACAGAATCCATTGAAAAATTGCCTTCAATTTCTGTAAGATTTGCCAGTGCATATCTTGTTTCTTCAAATATTTTCTCTTTTTTATGCTGTTCAGTAACATCTCTTACAGAGGCATAATACATCTTGACATCTCCCCTGTCATTAAGGAAAAAACATCTGATATTAAGCCATATAAAACTACCATCTGGTTTTAAATATCTTAAATCCCCATCAGCCCCATTAAGAGCATTTTTATGTGCTCTTTCAAATATATCAAAAAGAATTTCAACATCTTCTTCATAAATATAGTTGCATATATTCTGGAAATATTTATCTGATTTCGTAGCTTCTATTCCTGCAATACGATAATACTGTTCATTTACTCTTACTATTTCCACTCTGTCTTCTGTAACTTCATAGAATGCAACTGCTCCGAGAATATTGTTTATCATAGTATCGCTGAAAATATTTGCATCAAGAAATTCTCTTATATGAAACTGTTCAAGCTGACGAACTCTTATTCCTCTGAAATCTATTTTCTGCTTATCCTCAAGGTGTATTTCAAACTCCTCGACAGGTATAGGACGATAGAAATAATATCCCTGAGCATAGACACAACCCATATCCTTTAAAGCGTCAACCTGCGACTGATTTTCTATCCCTTCAGTAATCATAGGAAGTCCCATCATTCTTGCCATATCTATTACAGATTCAAGAATACCAAGACCTTTCTGCATACTGTTTTCATTTATATCAAGGAATTTCATATCAATTTTAAGAATATCTATGTTGACGTTTTTAAGCATATTGAGTGAAGAATATCCACTGCCGAAATCGTCCATAAGAACTTTAAATCCACTGCTCTGCAATGATTGAACAGCTTGTGTTATTGTTTCAAGCCCCTCTATATACGCACTTTCAGTAAGTTCTATTTCAATTAAATCAGGACTTATTTCATATTTATCAAGCAGAAAAGAAAAATAATCGGGAACATTCATAAAATATATATCCATTCTTGAAACGTTCACCGAAACAGGAACAGGCTTTATTCCCCTTTCAATAAGACTTTTCTGCCATTTGAATACTGACTCCCATATATAGCAGTCAAGGTCTATTATAGAACCGTTTTTTTCAAGAACAGGTATAAAAATCCCTGGAGAAATCATACCCTTTTCTTTATGTTTCCATCTTACAAGAGCTTCAGCACCTACTATTTTCCCTGTACACATATTGCACTTAGGCTGAAGATAAAAAATTATTTCTCCCTCGTTCAATGCTCTTTTAATATCTGATTGAAGAATATATTCTGTATGCATTTTTTTCAGCATACTTTCACTATATCTTGAAACACGCTCTGCATAATTTCCCTTTATAGATGATAATGCGATAACTGCCCTGTCATACATATCTTCAACAGGTTCATTTATATCAATTATCACATATTCACCAAAAGAAGGCTGAAAACCGATTCTTCCATAATCATTTATGCAATCTGAAATATAGTATCTCAAATCTCTAAGAAAATCTTCATCATCAGGCATTATTATACAAAAGTCATCATTTCCAAGATAACCTGCAATGCCATTAAATACTTCTTCAGCTTGTTTAAGCTTTGAGGCTATATCATCAATAAAAGCATCTCCTGCTTCTCTACCATTAATTTCATTAAAAAGTTTAAAATGCTCAATATCTATTGCAACAAGACAAAGTTTAATATCATTGTTTTTATGAATATATTTTTTTGCTTCTTTAAAAAAGTTATCACCAAGAAACAATTCGGTTTTATTCTTCTGAAAATCCATT
>JAZKXQ010000463.1:0-3215 GCA_045611725.1 Oscillospiraceae bacterium | reverse complement strand
TTTCTTTCAGCATTTATAAGAATTTCGCATACTTCTTCAAGAGTCATTGAAGCACTGTTATACAATTCTGCATTACTTTTTATATCTTTAAAAATTTCCTTATTTACCAATGAACCTGCATATACAATAACGTCTGCATTATCGATTAAGTTTTTTCCCTTTATTGTAAGAAGTTCAGGGTCACCTGAACCTGCACCTATAAAATAAACCATAAATCTCATCACCTTTTAAAAAGCTCTGCCCCATACAATCAGAGTCGTTAATAAATCGCTGTTTAAAAAACAGCGATTCGTATAAAGCATTTATGCTTTATACGGGCAGAAAGGCTTTAAAGCCTTTCTGCCTATTAACGACTGATTAGCTGGAGAATCGGACTTTGCTTAATATTCTATTTTTTTGCCGAACTAACATTAATTTATAATACTGTCAACATTTTCGAGAGTACGTCTTTTTATAACACGAGGTCTTGTACGTGTTTCTGATTGATGTTCTTCAGGAACTGTTCCCTGGGAAGTGTTTATAACAGCTGATGGCTTAAATTCATTAACTTGTGAAACTGAAGGTTGTATATTCATTTCTGAAACATACTGAGCAATTATTTTTATATTTTCCCTTAACTGTTCATTTTCCCTTTCAAGCTCATCAATACGTTCATTAAGAGCTTTTATATCATCACGCACTCCCGAATATTTTTCCTGATTATCATTGAAAGTCGCTGAAATAACATCTTTTAACTGTTGTGTACGAACATACTCACCTCTGTTAAGTTTAGCATTTATTTTATCTACATCAGTCATATAATCTGCAAGATATGAATATTTTTTCTCAAGACTAAGATAATTTGAATTAAGTTCACTTATCTCATTTATAACTTGTGAAAAATCATTTGCAGAATAATCACGTGTTTCCTCAGGATAATCATTTTCCTCCTGAGAATCATAATAAAAAAATGAAAGTATTCCGTCGGTAATTCTTTTTGCTATGTATTTCAATGACATAATAAAAAATTCCTTTCAAAAAAATTATTATTTCCGGTACTGACCCGGAGATATTCCGTATTTTTTCTTAAAGATACGGTTAAAATAAGAAAGATTATCAAAGCCTGTCTTTGAAGCAATGTCAATTATATTGTCAGAAGTAGATGTAAGCATATGTGATGCAATATCAAGCCTGTAATCATTAAGATACTGAACAAACCCCTGTCCCATTGAAGCTTTGAAAAATTTCATAAAATGAGATTTGCTATAGTAACATATTCCTGCAATTTCTTCAATAGTTATCTGTCTGGAATAATTTTTCTGTATATACATAAGCACAATTTTCATCTTATCAAGAGATTTATTCTTTTGATGCTTATGTTTATTAAAAGGATTATTTGAAATAACAGTAAAGAATATCTGAAAAAGATTTGCTTTTATTCCCAACTGATAACCAAATGGTTTTTTATTGCATAGAGAATCAAGATTTTCAATATTCTGAAAAACCTGTAAATAATAGCTCTTAGTTTCATCAATAAGCAAAGGAAAATCAAAATTCCCTTCAAATACAGGTCTTAAAAAATCGTTACTGCACAAATCATTCCCATATGTCCTCAATATATCCGGACGGAATATAATATTTTCATATTCCATAACAAAATTTTCTTTCCGCTCAATAGAATGAAGCTGACCGGGCAGAATAAATATAAGGTCACCAGATTTAACATCAAGACGCACCAAATCAACATAAACAATTCCTAACCCCTTCTTGATGACGATTATTTCCATTTCTTCGTGCCAATGCATTGAAACGTGGTCAAAATCAAGAGGAATTGAACATAAATATATATTGTAAGGGAAATCTGGCGGGGTATGCTGTTTTACTTCGTGATATATTTCATATTGATTATAATTCATTCAATACTCCTTGGTATTCTGAAAAATAATTTACAAAATTGATTATAACAGAATATCATAATAAATGCAATAGTAAATTTTAAAAAAATGATAGTATTGTGCAAATATTAAACAGTATACTGCAAGAAATATTTATATTTAAATATTATAATTAATATATTCCATTTTTTATCGACTGAAAGGAGTCTTAAAAGTTATGAATTTATGCGAAAATGCAAAGGAAAAATACAATAAAAATCTTAAGGACTGTACAAACAGCGAGATTTATTATCTCCTTCTTGATATGGTTCAGAAGATGGCAGAGAAAAAAGAAAAGAATAATGGAAAGAAAAAGCTGTATTATATCTCAGCTGAATTTCTTATAGGAAAACTTCTCTCTAATAATCTTATAAATCTTGGAATTTATGATGAAGTTAAAAAGACACTTGCTGAAAACGGCAAAAATATATGCGAAATAGAAGAAATTGAGCCTGAACCGTCACTTGGAAACGGTGGTCTTGGAAGACTTGCAGCCTGTTTCCTTGACTCAATAGCGACTCTTGGACTTAATGGCGATGGTATTGGTCTTAATTATCATTATGGACTTTTCAAACAGGTTTTCAAAAATAATCTCCAGACTGAAGAACCTAATCCGTGGATTGAAGAAAAAAGCTGGATTACTAAAACCGATGTAACATATGATGTATGCTTCAAAGGAAGAACTGTAAAGTCAAGACTTTATGATATAAATGTAACTGGCTACGATAATAAGACTAATAAACTTCATCTTTTTGATATAGAAAGTATTGATGAATCAATTGTTGAAAAGGGCATTGATTTCAACAAGGACGAAATTGAAAAGAATCTTACACTTTTCCTTTATCCTGATGACAGTGATGAGGCTGGACGTCTTCTCCGTATCTATCAGCAGTATTTTATGGTAAGCAATGGTGCAAGACTTATACTTGATGAATGTACTGCAAAGGGCTGTAAGCTTTATGACCTCCCCGATTATGCAGTAATTCAGATTAATGATACTCACCCGACACTTGTTATTCCTGAACTTATCAGACTTCTCTGTGAAAAGGGAATAGAAATGGACGATGCAATCGACATTGTAAGCCGTACCTGTGCATATACAAACCATACAATACTTGCAGAAGCACTTGAAAAATGGCCTATGTCATATCTTAAAAAAGTTGTTCCTCACCTTGTTCCTATCATTGAAATTCTTGATAATAAGGTACGCAGAAAATATTCTGATGAATCAGTTTATATAATCGACAAAGATGAAAGAGTTCATATGGCACATATTGATATTCATTACTCTTTCAGCGTTAA
>JAZKXQ010000462.1:0-1385 GCA_045611725.1 Oscillospiraceae bacterium | reverse complement strand
GAAACAAGGTATTCTGTATCTTTTTCAAGCATAATTCCTGACATACATTGCTGGAACATATTCCACCACGAACCCTGAGTAAATTTTACACTAAATGATGGGGTATCGTCAATTACATAATCAGATGCAAACATCATAAACTTTGTACTGTATTCTGCAATATTAACATCTTCTGAAATTTCTTTACCTTCTTCATCTATTAAAATACCATCAATAAAATCTTTGGTATTAAAATATTCATCAAGCCAGTTGATACGATTTTCAACCCAATCGGAAAGATATTGAGCGTGAGCAATATGAGTTGTAAGTTCTGCAATTTCATCTGGTTCTGAAAAAGCTTTATTTCCAAGAGTATTCCATTTCTCGCAGTTACGATTATATGACTGAGCATTTGCAGTAGCTTCATCAGTTATAAATTCATCTATTGTATTCAGTTCAGCTATTTTTTCATTCCATCTTTCTGTAACCATTTCTCTGAACCATTGCTGTTTTACTATATTACAAAACCAAGGATTACTATTTGAGCTTATATTTGCAACATCATAAACATTAAGTCCTTTCCACGAATCAAAGCCTTTCACATCTATGAAATTACCAAGAGCAAGGTCAAAATCCCATACAGGACCAAATGTTAGTTTACCTCCTGCATCTTTGAACATATAAAAGCTGTCCCAACCTGCATCTACATTTTTAGCAATTTCGCTTACAATATAAATATCAACAAGAGAATTAATATCAACAAGAGAGTCTATATCTGTAAAATTACCATTTTCTATTGCATTATAACATTTTGTTACATAATCTGAAATATATGCTCTTTGCTGTTCTGCAATACTTGTATCAGTTGATAAATCTGTTTTTATTTCAAATCTTTGAAGTGCTACGTCAAAATAATTTTCTTCTGCATATCTTGACATTTCAACTATATATCCCTGATTTTCAATCTGTGTATCATCTTCGGTTATATTAATTCTGCTTTTATTTGCATTTACAGCCTCAACAAGAAGGTAAACTCCCTGATACTGACCATTCAAATATACTTCAACATTACGGCAATTGGGAGTATATGGCATACCTTCCATCATATCTCCAAGCTTATATGCTGTCATATGTCGGAGCAATGAAGTATCATAACAGCTTGAAACCAAATTCCAGGATTTTGCTGCACCATCTCCGATATTAAGAAGATTTTGTTTTGTCGCAAATTTCATACGATAACTTTTCTTTGATGCATTAAGTGTACTGTTTCCTCTTAAACGGATTGAAATATCTGTATTTGTCATCTGTGCAGTACCATTTTCATCATAAATACTTGCTGTTGCTGATACATAAGTTTCTTTTGAACTGATACTACTATCAGTATTTATACTTATAACGGGCATTTC
>JAZKXQ010000461.1:0-1026 GCA_045611725.1 Oscillospiraceae bacterium | reverse complement strand
GATAAACAGGCTAAAGAATGGCTTATAATAATGCAATATAATCTTGATGAAATAGAATATGTCAGGGCAGATGTTCTTTATGGATATAAAGCTGATGTAAATGTTAAAGTTCAGATTAAATTAAAATCTGTAATTGATACTGAAAATATACAAATAAAGCTTGTTTCAAATAAAAAGGGATTTAATCAGATAGATAAAAGATGGCTGGAAAAATATAATGAATTGTGGAATATACCTGTACATATTTTTGAATTGCTTAAATACTTTACAGGAGAATGTTTGCCATATAAATCGGAAACAAGAGATAAAAGAAGAATGTTTTTAGATGAATTTACTAAAGATGAACAGAATGAAATAATAAACTGGTTCAGTAAGAACAAAACTCTGATTTTATCTGATATTATTAAGGGTAGGGGACAGTTCAGTGCAGAATGGGTTCTTGTTGCTCATAAAACAGATGGTAATTCAAGATGGGTATTAAAAAATATTAATCAGGTATTACAATATTATTCAGGTGGAGATGTAGAAATAACTAAAAAAGGTTCATTGAAAATAGGCAAAGTAACTATGCAAAGAAAAGGTGGAGATAATGGCAGAAAAACAGCTAATATGCTTCAGTTTAAATCAGACCCGACTGAATTGTTCAATATTTAAGGAAAGCAGAGGAAAAATATGATACACCCCGATAAAAGATTACTGATATGTGCTGAAATGGTTTCGGGCAGGGGAAAAGTATGCGATATAGGTACTGACCACGCATATCTTCCTATATATCTTGTACAGAAAGGTATATGTAACAGTGCAATAGCCTCTGATATAAGTGATGGCCCTGTTTCATTTGCAAGAAATCATATTGAAAAATATAAGCTGTCAGATAAAATTGATGTAATAAAATCTGATGGACTTAAAAATATTCCTCCCGAAAATATTACTGATATAATTATCGCAGGTATGGGAGCAGAAACCATATGTTCAATAATAGAAAATGTAAAATGGCTTGAAAATGGAGTAAATCTTATTTTACAA
>JAZKXQ010000460.1:0-1892 GCA_045611725.1 Oscillospiraceae bacterium | reverse complement strand
TTCTCTGATTGCCTGTATACTTATTGACTATATTGGTGCGTATTCTGTTATAGGAATTGCAGGAATTTTCAATAAAAAAGGTTTAAAGGGCTGGATTAGTGGCATAATTCTTGCAGGATTTTCAAGATTTGTATTCCATTTCATAAGTGGAGTAGTAATATGGCATTCATTCGGAGAATTATGGGAAAATTTCTCAACAGATAATGAATGGCTTTATAGTCTTTTATATAACGGAGCTTATATGCTACCTGAAATTTTATTCACATTAATATGTGGGGTTATATTATTTAAAATTCCTTATATCAAGGAAACACTGGACAAAGAAATATCTGATTAAAAATCAAGGGGAAATCTATAATGATTTCCCCTTTTGTTATTTATTCTCAATATATTCCATTTCATTATTCATCTGTACAAAACCATATTTAATGTAAAGCTTTCTGCCCATTTCAGTAGCTTCAAGAAATATATTTTTAATTCCCCTGTTTTTTGAATCATTTACAAGTAAATCAAGAGTTTTATATGCTATTCCCTGTCTTCTGTATTCTGGATTTGTATACATATTCATAATATAAGCCTTTTTTCCCGAGGGATTATGATATGTTGGCATTACTTTGAAAAAACTTACAGAACCTGTACCTATAATCTTATCATCATCATAAACAAGATATGTAACATTATCATCTGTTTCAAAATATTCCTGATAATATTTTTCCGTTTCACTTTCAACTTCCGACATATCAACATCGCTGTCAAGATTATTAGCTGAACGCAAAACCTCTGTTCTTATTTTTACAAGTTCATCAAGGTATGAAATATCAGCCTTTACATATTTTATCATTTAAATATTCCTTTCTGCACTTTTATTAATAAGCTGTTCAAAGGTAATTCCATATTTATATGCAATATCACGGGCATAGCTTTTACCATCAGGCTTTTCATAATACACCTTATAAGAACGTTCACCGTTATTGCTTAACATCACAGCACTTACTGCACTGCATACAGCACCATCTGTTCTGCCGAATTTTTCAGCGTTCTCACCAAGCTCGTGCATATGAGTATTAAAACAGGTTCTCGCACCAAGACAACATATAAATTTCAGAACATCTTCAGCAATGTAAAGGGATTCCATATGACTTGTAGTAGTAAATGATTCATTAAAAAGCAAAATACTTTCAGAAGTTGCAGTTTTACATATCATACTGAAACGCTCTGCTTCCTCGCCAAGCCTTCCCATTGAAACAGTCTGATTTTCATCTGCCGGAAAATGAGTATATATTCCATCGCATAATTTAATTTTTCCCGAACTGCAAGGAACATAAAGACCACTTTGAAATAAAAGAAAAGCAAGACCTATACCCTGAGTAAAAATTGTCTTACCTCCCCTGTTGGCCCCCGTAAGTATCATTATCTGTTTATCTTTTGAAAATGAGAGAGTATTACATACAATTTTATTTTCAATACTGCCGTTAAGTTTACAGACTGCAAGTTTTATATTATAAAAATCAGAAATACAGGTTTCATTCTCTGAAAATTCAGGAATACAGCAAGACATTCCGATATTTTCAAGATTTTTTTCAAGCTCAATAAATCTTGCATAGAATAAAAATTCATCTGCAAGTTTTGAAAGAACCGAAGCACTTGTATCTGTATATTTTTTCAGAATATGTTTGAGCTTTGAGGTAATATTGGGAAGCATCTGTTCTATTATATTTGTAAGATTATTCATAAGAGGGTTTTCGTCAATACTTTTTCTGCTCTGATGAGTTATCATTGAAAATGTATTCAAATCGTCTTCGGGATTGCTTTTTTTCTTATGAAAACCAACAAACTTTTCTATAATACTTTTTTCGTGAAAATAATACTCATTTAATGAAACAATACCTGCT
>JAZKXQ010000459.1:0-6969 GCA_045611725.1 Oscillospiraceae bacterium | reverse complement strand
AGCTTGGATATAGTTTCAAGGAAGTATGGGAAACTGTTCATTTCAGAGGAAATACATATTCATACTATCATTCTCCTCATATGGTTTATGAATTTACAAAAGCACTTGCTGAAGAATATACAGAAGATATACTCTCTATGTGCAATGATATTAAGATTGCTCTTGTAAATTCGGTAAGTGCAAATGAGAAATTTATTTTGCTCATATATTCATTTGCTAATCTTATCAAAGAAGATGCTGAAAAATATTCTGTATGTCTTAATGCAGTAAAGAAAAATATCCGAAAACTTGAACGCCAATATGCTGATTATCTTATCTGTCGTATTTACAATGTGGATTCTGATTTGAAAAATATTTTCAATGAAATGCTTACAGATAACAATGATTTGGCATATATTGATAATTTCTTTAAAAATTATCTTAACAGAGATATTAAAGATGCACTTTTTGAAATAAACGAACAGGAAACTTACTACAAATATAAGCTTTCTCCGAATACTTTGTATTCAAATGATTCCAGAAAACAGAAATTTGCAATTATAAATCAGCTTTATGATTATGATAAGGAAATGTTTTTAAGAGTTTATAATCATCTTCTTAAAAGTTTCAATGGTTTAAACTGTGCTTATATGCTTGGATTTATGCTGAAAAATAATGATGATATTCCTGACAGGGAACAGAATATTGAAAAAGTTGTTGCAAAGCTTATGAATGTAATTGTTGATTCAATTTCAAATGAAAAAAATTTATCCAATTCAATTAATGTGGGTAAATTTATAAATCTTATGAATTGTGAAAATCTTGAGGAAGCCTCAAAACAATTTTCTACTGAAACAAGATATGGAGCATTTCGCATAACAGGTTTCAGTGAATTGTCTGTACTTTATGATTACAGTGAAACAGCAAGAAGAATTATTAATCTCTTGTTTAATAATTTCTACTACAATAATACTAAATTCACTAATCTTACTTATGCATATTCAGAATTTTGTACTGCAAGAAAACTTTGCTGTGGAATTTCAGAGGAAGAAAGTTCTGAATTATTAATGAAAGTTCTGCCTGTTGAATTTCTCTTTAAATCATACTGCTATACAAAATCAAATGACTGGTATGCAAGAAATGTAAAAATAAGCACATCGGCAGTTATAAAATGTGCTGAAAAAAATCCTGAATCTGCACTCAGATTTTTTGATGAAATTTCTCAGGTGCAGTATGTTTCAGCGTGGATTGATGTGTATTATGGTATGAGTTGTGAAAAGAGTTTTAAACCTCTTATTAATGCTCTTAAAAACAAGTCAAAGATATTGCGTAAAAAATCTTTTGAAATAGCTGAAAATTATGAATCAGAAATCAGAGATGAGCTTGAAAAGATGTTGCCAAAGCTTAAAGGCGATGCTGAAATGAATGTTACACAGCTTATCAAGAGATGGAATAATATAAGAAAATTCGGCAAGAATTTTGAATTTTCTTCAAATGAATTTGTAGAGGAATTTTGTCAGGCAAATGTTACCCCTGCATTGGTGAGAAAAATTTCCTTTATAGATGAAAAATGCTTTGAAGGTATACGCTATTCGGATTTAAGTGGTACGGCTTCTCCTGATGTGCTTAAATATATAGTTTCTGAATATTATGCACTTAATGAGCCTACAAGACTCCCATCTTGTGATAAAATAGCTGAAAAGCTTAATAAATCGGATATGCAGGACGCTCTTGAAAATATATACAGAATGTGGATTGAAGATGGTTCAGACACAAAGAAGAAAATGATTACATTGCCTTACTGCATATATGCGTCTGATACACAGATAATCAAGCTTAAAAAACAGCTTGAATTATGGGCAGGAGCATCAAGACACGCACTTGCATCTTTTGTAGTAGGAAATATGGCTCTTAACGGCGGAGATTTCGCACTTTTAACAGTTGATACAATATCTTCAAAATTCCCTAACAATGCTGTTAAGAATGCTGCAAAATCAGCCTTCAGTTATGCAGCTTCTGTCCTTGAGGTTTCTGTAGATGAACTTTCAGACAGAATTGTTCCTAATTTCGGATTTAATAAAAACGGCGAGAAAATTTTTGATTATGGTGCAAGAACTTTCACTGTATCACTTATGCCTGATTTTTCACTTTCAATTTATGATAATGTGAAAAATAAAGCTGTAAAGAGTATGCCTAAGCCTAATGATAAAGATGATGCTGTAAAGGCTGAAAGTGCAAAGAAGGAATTTTCAGAACTTAAAAAACAGATAAAAACTGTAGTTACATCTCAGAAACAGCGACTTGAAAAAGTTTTGATGAACGGCAGAAAATGGAATGTTGAAAAGTGGAGAAAGCTTTTTGAAGAAAATGCTGTTATGCATTGCTTTGCTGAAAATCTTATATGGGGAACTTATGAGGACGGAAAATTAAAGGATACTTTCAGATACCTTTCAGATGGTTCATTCTGCAATGAAGATGATGATGAATATGAACTTCCTGAAAATGCAGAAATAACACTTGTTCACCCTGTCGAACTCAGCAAAGAACTGCTTGATAAATGGATTGAACAGCTTGATGATTATGAAATAGCACAGCCTTTCCCACAGCTTCACGCACCTGTAATTACAATAAAAGATGAAGATTTGATGGACAACAAGATTTTGAAATACAGCGATAAAACCTGTACTTTCGGAAAACTCAGCGGAATGGCTAAGAAGTATGATATGCAGAGAGGTGAAGTCGGTGACGGTGGAGGCTATGATGGTTACATTCTTGAGGACTCATATCTTAATGCAAGTATGTATATAACAGGTTCAAATATGTGGTTCGGTCAGGATTACAATGAAAATGTTGAAATAGAGTCAATTTATTTCTATACATCACATCCGGAAGTGGCTGTAAATCCTATGGAATTAAGTCCACGTTTTGTAAGCTCTTGTCTTGCAATAGTTGAAATGATACTTGATATGTAAAAGGTGTTTTATATGAATATACAGAAACCATTAACAGAAGTAAAATATAAAGAAGAATTAGAGGTTCTCAGAGCGAATGGTACAGAAAAATGCCCGTCAGGGTGGAAGATGTCGCCTAAAGCGGTAAGGTCATTTATTCTCGGAGAGAAAAAACCTCTTGAATATAACGGAAAAAGCGTAACAATTTCCCAGAAATTTTACGGAGATGATTCACTTGTTGAACGTGCAATAGTAACTCTTGCAAGTAACAGAGGACTTATGCTCGTTGGTGAACCTGGAACAGCTAAAACAATGCTTTCCGAACTTTTATCGGCTGCCATATCGGGAAACAGTGCAAATACAGTGCAGGGTACTGCAGGAACTACTGAGGACAATATAAAATATTCGTGGAATTATGCTCTTTTACTTGCAAAAGGGCCTGTAAAGGAGGCTCTTGTACCTGCACCAATATACACAGGTATGCAAAATGGCATTATAACTCGTTTTGAAGAAATAACAAGATGTCCTCTTGAAATACAGGATACCCTTATTTCAATAATGAGTGACAGAGTTATGAATATTCCTGAATTTGGTGCAGATGGTATGATATTTGCATCACAGGGATTTAATGTAATTGCTACAGCAAATACTCGTGATAAAGGTATAAATGAAATGTCAAGTGCTTTGAAAAGACGTTTTAACTTTGAAACTGTTGAACCTGTAAAGAGTACAGTCCTTGAAAGCAGAATTATAAGGGAACAGTGTCAGTCAATGCTTGATAATGCAGGGCTTGATGTGGCTGTTCAGCAAGATGTTGTTGAAGTTCTTGCCGAGGCTTTCAGCGAACTGCGTTCCGGTCAGTCCTTTGAAAAGGCTAAAATTCAGAAACTTTCGGGAGTTATGAGTACAGCTGAGGCAGTATCCGTTTACTATCAGTCAGCTTTAAGTGCCTGTTATTATGGAAACGGCATTATAGATATGCAGACTCTTACTGAAAATCTTTTAGGCTCGGTAATGAAAGAAAATAAGGACGATTTACCAAAGCTTAAAGATTACTATAACGGTTCTGTAAAGCTTAAAGCTGAGAGAATGGGCGGATTATGGAAAGAACTTTACAAAAGCCGTACATATATAAGATAGGTTAAAATATGGATAAAAATATATTTAATGACGCTCAGAGCCTTTTTGAAAAAGCTTTTGATATGCAGTCAGGAGTGGTGTATTACCCTGTAAGACACCATTCTCCTGCCTGTTCATTTCATCTTGAAAAAACTATAGAGGAATATAAACCAGATGTTATACTTATAGAGGGTGCATCGGACGCTGATGAGCTTATTCCTTATCTTGTTCACGAGGATACAATACCTCCTGTTTGTATCTATTATAGTTATGATGATAAAAAAGGCATTATAGATGATTCAAAGGAAAAATACAGGGCATATTATCCGTTTCTTGAGTATTCTCCCGAAATGTATGCCCTTAAACTTGCCCATAAGAATGGAATAGAGGCTCATTTTATTGATATTCCATATGCTGATATGCTTGTAAATGAGGAAAAGCAGAAATTACAGCTTGATTTCGGAAAAGATGATTATGAGAATGAAATATCATATACAAGAAAAATTGCAGAAGATAATAATTGCCGTAACTATGCGGAATTTTGGGAAAGCCGTTTTGAAACGTCAGCTTTTTCAAAAGATACAAAGGAATTTGTAAGGAGTGTTATGGCTGTAGGCTTTTATCTTCGTCAGTGCGGTCATAATGATGAAAATGAACATCTGAAAAATGCACAGCGTGAAAAGTATATGGCTGAAAATATTAATTTATATTCGTGTGAGGGAAAAAAAGTTCTTGTTATTGCAGGTGCTTATCATATACAGGGACTTATATCTCCCGAAAAAAATCTTCCTAAAATGAAAAAAAGTGATAAGTCATCAAAATCACTTTATCTTATGCCTTATAACTTTTTTGAGGCTGATAGTTCAAGCGGATATGGTGCAGGTATACCTTTTCCGTCATTTTATCAGAAAATATGGGAGAAAATAAACAGTGAAAAATTCAATCCCGATAATGTATATGAAGAAACAATTCTTGAATTTATTGTAAAAACTGCAAGGTATACAAGAACAAAGCACCCTGTATCAGTTCCAGATGAAGTAAATGCTCTTACTATGGCGAAATCTCTTGCAATGCTGAGGGACAGACATTCAGCCGGTGTTTATGAGCTTATAGACGGTGTAAGAAGTACATTTGTAAAAGGCGATATAACTACAACCGCATCATTTGAGCTTGATTTTCTTTTCAGACAGCTTACTGGAATGAAGGCAGGTAGCATAGTAAATGATGAAAAAATAGTTCCTCCTGTAGTGGAAGAATTTCATACTCTATGTAAAAAATATCGTATAAAGACAAATTCAATAGCATATCAGGATATAACTCTTGAAACAGTTAAAAAGCCTCAACACTATGAAAAAAGCTGTTTTCTTCATAGACTTGAATTTCTTAATACTGGATTTTGCAAGATGACAGCAGGGGCTGATTATGTAAACAATAAGGATAAAAATCTGATAAGAGAGCAGTGGAGATGCAGATACAGTACATCAGTAGAAACATCTTTGATTGACCTTTCAGTATTCGGAGGAAGTATATTACAGATATGCAGAAGTCTTATTGACAGTGATTTGAATACTGGTATGACTGCAAGTCAGCTTGGAAAAATTATGATACATATTCACGTTATGGGAATAGATGAGATTTACAGGGAAAAAGATGATATTATACGCTCTGTTATACTTTCAGACAGCGATTTTATAAGCGTTTGCAGTTTTATAAGGTCTGTTAAAACTCTTGTTGTTATGAATAAGCTTAGGAATGGGGAAGTATCTGAAAATCTTAATGAATTTATATCAATGGCATATGAAAAGGCATTGCGACTTATTGAGAGCATAAAAAATGCTGATGATGATAAGCAGGACGATGTATGCAAATGCATAGTTATGCTTTATTCTATAAGCCTTGAATATCTGGAACTATGTTCTTCCGATGTTCTTTGTAGTGAACTTGAGGAAATAACAAAGGATATTTCCTGTAGAAGTGAAATTTATGGTGTATCCTTAACAATACTGTTTAAATGCGGAGTATCAGATACTGATAATTATTGTACAGCAATAAATTCATTCCTTGAAACATCAGAAGGCGATGAGTCGGCAATGTTTCTCTGTGGAGTATTTATGGCAGGTCGTGACATACTTTTTACAGATAAAAAATTACTTGGACAGATTGACAAGATAATTTCTTCAATGGACTATGATGAATTTATGGCAGTTCTTCCTAATCTCAGATATGCATTTACTAATTTTATACCAGCAGAAACTCAACGTATAAGCCAAATGGTTGCAGATAGTTATAATACAGATGTTGAAAATCTTGCTGGAAGCTATGTTTATAGCAGAGAAGAAACAATAAAAGCTATTGATATGGACAGAAAAGCTGTTGAAAATCTTAGAAAGTGGGGGCTGTACTGATTATGGATAATAAAGAAACACTTTCACGCTGGAGGCTTGTTCTGGGAGAATTTGCAGAAAATGATATTCCCATTGATGAAAATAATCAGCAGGTTGATGATGTTCTTTCATTCCTCTATGGCAATGAATATTCAGAGGAAAGAAATATAAGAAAAAGAGGTCTTAAAAGTGGAAAAGGTGATTCAGTTATGGATATACCTTTATGGCTTAAAAAAGTAAAAAAGCTTTTTCCTAAAAAAACCTGTGAAGTTATGCAGAAACAGGCTCTTAACAAGTATGGTATGAAAGAACTCCTTACAGACCCCGAAGTCCTTAAAGAAATTGAACCAGATATGGATTTGCTTAAAAAATTACTTTCATTCAGAAATGCTATTCCCGAAAATGTAAAATCTATGGCATACAGTATAATAGAGCAGGTAATAAATGACCTTAAAAAGCGTTTGGAAGTTAAGGTAAGACGTGCATTTTATGGAAAAAGAATTACAAATACATATAATGCCCCGAAGGTATACAGG
>JAZKXQ010000458.1:0-2638 GCA_045611725.1 Oscillospiraceae bacterium | reverse complement strand
AGTACCTGAAGGGCATGCAGGACAGGACAACAGCGACGGTCCGCGCGTTCCAGCGCGTGTGCAACAGCTTCGTCGCGAAGGCGAAGGAGTCCGGCAACGCGGCCCAATTCCAGGACCTTTTCAGCAAGTTGTCAACGAAATAAAGCGTTTATTTTCTTGATGCATAGTATGAGATTACATCGGGTATTCCAGCAGATGAAACCATATCCGACATTATTGAAAACTCTGAAACTGGAAGTATCGCAAGTGAATATAGTAATATTGAAATATTTTCTTTCTGTACTGCTCTTTTACAGGAATTTATACCTGCATAAATCATACTGTCAATACTTGTTTTTATATGATTTATTCTTTTATCGAAATAGAAAACAACAGCAGATATTTCAAAAAGCTTACAGAATGATGCAAGAAGAAAGATAAATAATATAATCAGAACTGTTGAAGGTGCTGAAAGAAATTTCATAAGCGTTTTATTTGATATATACTCATAACCTGCTGATTTTACAGAGGCATTTATAAGAAATTTCATAAGAGGAATAATAACGGCATTTGAGATTATATTAAATATTAATTCAAAAATAATAATGTCAATAAAATTATCCCCCAGAAGTTTCATACTTTTTTTGAATTTCGTCATAATGCAATCAAATCCTTCATTAAAAAAACAACACTGACCTTTAAGTTTTTAAAGAACAGTGTTGTTTATAATTTACTCAACAATTACAACATTTGAACCCATTTCTGAAGTATCTGCTTTCTGTTCTGATTCAAAAGCAGCAGAAACATCTTCATAATATGAATCATAAATATACCATTTATCATCAATAAGAAACGCATACCATACAGTCTGTTCGGTATCTTTATCAAGATTTCCACTATATGTAACACTTGTTAATATTTCAACGCCATCAGTTATATTCGGGCTTCCCATTTCAAAAATATCCTTGATAACCTTTTTATAATCCGAGATTTTTCCGAGTTCAAGTCTGTAAAAATCAACTGCCTCAACGGATATTTCAACATCATCACCGAAATTTTCCTTTAATTTTTCAGAACTTCCATCAATATATTCTTCAAGCGAAGAATAATTATAATATTTAAGTTCATCTGAAACAGCTGCCTGATAGAAAGGAGCATATACTCCGAAGCATTTTTCAGCGTCTTCTTTGATAACGCCATCATAATGGGTTTCTATAAGTTCCATCGCTGTGTTCATTACCTCATCAAGAGGCAAAGCCTCCTCACGCTTTTCAAGTTCTGACTGACAAGCTGTGAACATAAAGCATACAGAAATAAGTATGCACAAAAAAATTTTTTTCATACTCTGGTTATTAATTCCTTTCAGATAGATTTACTTACTAAAACTCTTATATTTAGCTTTAATGTCTTTCAGTGAAGTTCTTGCTATCGGTATTTCTACACCTGTATTCATAAAAATAAAATTCCCTTTAATATTTCTGACGTGTTGCAGATTTACTATAAACGACCTATGAGGGCTAACAAAACGAGCTTCTCCTTCCATCATTTCCATCAATTTAGTCATAGTAAGAGAACCTATTGAAGATGAAATCACATCACCCTTGAAAATATGGAAGTGTATTATATGCTCTGAGTATTCAGCATACACTATGTTATGAAACATTATATTCTGTATACCATATTTTGTTTTTACAGAAATTCTGTTATTGCATTTAGTATCATCATCAATTTTTAAAATAATACGGTCAAGCGTCTGGAAAAGCTTACTCCTTGAAACAGGCTTGACTATATATCCTGAAGCAACAACATCATATGAAACAAGAGCATAATCAGCAGAAGCAGTAACAAAAATTATATGACAATCTCTGTCGTGTTGCCTTATAAATGCACCGACATCAATACCATTTATAAAATTCATAATAACATCAAGAATATATATATCAAATTTATTCTTGTTTAATGAATCTCCAACATACCCCATAAAATCAAAAGCACTTGAAAAAGAAACTGTTTTAAATTCAATATCTGTTCTTTCGCTGATATATTCGTCTACAAGGTAACTTAAAAGTTCGAGGTCTATTTTGCTATCATCGCAAACGGCAATTTTTATCAATCATTATCAATCCTTAATTTTTTGTATCAGTGGAAGAGCAATTAAAAAAAGAGAAAACATCTTAATAATATTGCTATACATTAATAATATCATAAAACAGAAAAAAAAGCAACTAATTAAAAAAAAAGTTTATATAAAATCCACATTATAGGATATTTAAGGAATTATATTATTGAAAATATATTTTTTAAACTTTTATTTTTTTTGTATTGAATTGAATAAAAAATAATGATATAATTAAATGATGAATATATTTTTATGGAGAAGATTTTTTATGATGTTTAAATGCAGATGTATTGCTTTTATGCTGATAATTTTTCATATGCTTTTTTTATTTCCAGATAAACTTATTGTATCAGCTGATGAAAGTGGAAGTATAAATGAAAATATAACCTGGAGCGTATCTGGGGAAGTTATGACTATTTCAGGTTCAGGAGAAATGGGAAATCTCAGATTCCCTCCATATTCCTCATACAGCTCATCTGTAACATCTGTTGTTATCGGTGAGGGTATAACATCAGTAGGCAATGGAGCTTTTTCAAATTT
>JAZKXQ010000457.1:0-18475 GCA_045611725.1 Oscillospiraceae bacterium | reverse complement strand
AATTCAGTTGCAGGTGCTATCGCAGGAGTTGTCAGAGAAAAGAAGGCTGTTGAAGTACAGGCTGTTGGTGCTGGTGCTGCAAATCAAGCTGTTAAGGCAATTGCAATTGCAAGAGGCTATCTCGCTCCTATCGGCGTAGACCTCGTTTGTATTCCTGCATTCACTAACATCACTATCGATGGTGAAGAAAGAACTGCTATCAAGCTCATCTGCGAACACAGATAAGATTTGAGAAATTTATTTTTTGGTTTGTCTATAACTTTATCTTTGGGGATATCTTTATGATGTCCCCTTTTTATTTTTTTATACATTTTACCTTGATTTTTTACAAAATCTTTTCCTTTACAAAGTACATATACAGTGATAAAATTGATATTGGAATAACAATTACAATATCCGTATTTTTTTATACAGGGAGGATTTTTTCAATGGGTAAAATTGAAAGACAAATGAAAACTATGGACGGAAATACTGCTGCTGCGTGGGCGTCATATCCTTTTACAGAAACAGCTGCTATCTATCCGATAACTCCTTCTTCCACAATGGCTGAAATTACTGATTTATGGGCTGTTCAGGGAAAAAAGAATATTTTCGGAGATACTGTAAAAGTTATTGAAATGCAGTCAGAGGCAGGTGCTTCGGGAACTGTTCACGGCTCTTTGGCTGCCGGTTCTCTTACTGCAACATATACAGCATCACAGGGACTTCTGCTTATGATACCAAATATGTATAAAATGGCAGGTGAACTTCTGCCCTGCGTTATTCAGGTTTCTGCAAGATGTGTCGCATCTCACGCTCTGAGCATATTCGGTGACCATTCAGATATATATGCCTGTAGACAAACGGGATTTGCAATGCTTTGCGAATCAAATCCACAGGAAGTTATGGACTTGTCAGCAGTTGCTCATCTTTCAGCAATAAAAGGTCGTGTGCCTTTCCTTAATTTCTTTGATGGCTTCAGAACATCTCACGAAATCAGAAAAGTTGCTGTATGGGATAATGAAACGCTTGAGGAAATGCTCGATAAAGATGCAGTTAAGAATTTCAGAAAAAGAGCTTTAAATCCACAGCACCCTGTTTTAAGAGGTTCTGCACAGAATCCCGACATATTCTTCCAGAATCGTGAGGCCTCAAATCCATACTATAACGCTGTTCCTTCAATTGTTGAGGAATATATGAATAAAGTAAATGAAAAGTTAGGTACTGACTATAAGCTTTTCAATTATTACGGAGATGAAAATGCTGAACAGATTATAATTGCAATGGGCTCTGTAAATGACACAATAGAGGAAACAATAGATTATCTCAATGCTAAAGGCTATAAACTCGGACTTGTAAAGGTAAGGCTTTACAGACCTTTCTGTGCTGAAAGACTTATTGAAGCAATTCCCGAAACAGTAAAGAAAATAACTGTACTTGACAGAACCAAAGAGGCAGGTGCTTACGGAGAACCTTTATATCTTGATGTTTTATCTGCCCTTAAAGATACAAAATTCAATAATATTCCTGTATTCTCAGGTCGCTACGGACTTGCTTCAAAGGATACATCTCCGGCACAGATTAAAGCTGTATTTGATAATAATTCAAAGAAAAAATTCACTGTAGGCATTAATGACGATGTGACATATCTTTCACTTGAAGTAGGAAAACCTCTTGATTCAGCATCAGAGGGAACTTCCTCCTGTAAATTCTGGGGACTTGGTGCTGATGGTACTGTAGGAGCAAATAAAAATTCAATAAAAATTATAGGCGACCATACAGACCTTAATGTTCAGGCATATTTTTCATATGACTCTAAAAAATCCGGAGGAGTTACTGTTTCTCATTTAAGATTTGGTAAATCCCCTATAAAATCATCGTATCTGATAAACAGAGCAGACTTTGTTGCCTGTCACAATCAGTCATATATTTCTAAATATGATATGATTTCGGATATTAAACCAAACGGTGTATTTCTTCTGAATACAACGTGGGATATGGAGGGTATTGAAAAAAATCTTCCTGCATATGCAAAAAGATATATAGCAGAAAACAATATCTCATTTTATACAATAAATGGCGTTAAAATAGGCGAAGAAACAGGAATGGGTACAAGAATAAATACAATTCTTCAATCTGCATTTTTTAAACTTGCAAATATAATTCCTTTTGAAGATGCTCTTAAATATATGAAAGAATATGCTGAAAAAAGCTATTCAAAAAAGGGTATGGATATTGTTGAAAAGAACTGGAATGCCATTGATGAAGGTTATAAGAATATTGTAAAAATTGAGATTCCTGAAAGCTGGAAAACTGCAGAGGATTGTGAAAAATCCTCGGAAAAAATTTACTGCTCCGATAAAAAGCTTATGGATTTTGTTAATAATATTCAAAACGTCTGCAATGCTCAGAAAGGCGATGAATTGCCTGTTTCAGCATTTATCGAAAACGCCGACGGAACACTTCCACAGGGAACTTCTGCATTTGAAAAACGTGGAATAGCCGTTAAAGTTCCTGAATGGATTTCTGAAAACTGTATACAATGCAATCAGTGTTCATATTCCTGTCCACACGCAGTAATAAGACCTGTTGTTATGAATGATGATGAGATAAAATCTGCTCCCGAAAGCCTTAAAACAGTTAATATAAAGCCAGATGTGAATGGTTATAAATTTGGCGTTACAGTATCAGTTCTCGACTGCACAGGCTGTGGAGTATGTGCTGCTGTATGTCCTGCAAAAAATAAAGCACTTGTTATGAAAGATATAGAAACTCAATATGAACAGCAGAAAGTTTTTGATTATGGATTAACAGTTGAACGAAAAAAAGATGTTCTTGATAAATTTTCTGATTCAACAGTAAAAGGTTCACAGTTCAGACAGCCTTTGCTTGAATTTTCGGGAGCTTGTGCAGGTTGTGGTGAAACTCCTTATGCAAAGCTTGTTACTCAGCTTTTCGGCGACAGAATGTATATAGCAAATGCTACAGGCTGTTCATCAATATGGGGAGGTTCTGCACCATCAACACCATATACTGTAAATGCCAAGGGAAAAGGTCCAGCGTGGGCAAATTCTCTCTTTGAGGATAATGCTGAATATGGACTTGGAATGTATCTTGCACAGAATAAATTAAGAGAAAGAGCAATCTCAAAGCTTGAAGCACTTGCAGAAAATTCTGATGGAGAACTTAAAAAAGCTGTTGAAGAATATCTTAATACTAAAAATGACGGCAAGGAAAATTCATTAGCTACGGAAAAACTTATAGAAATTCTTGAAAGAAATTCAGAGGAATTTTCAGAAATTCTTGATTTAAAAGATTATCTCAATAAAAAATCCGTATGGATATTCGGAGGTGACGGCTGGGCATATGACATAGGATTTTCCGGACTTGACCACGCAATTGCATCGGGAGAAAATATAAATATACTTGTATTTGATACAGAAGTATATTCAAATACGGGTGGTCAGGCATCTAAATCCACACCATCGGGAGCAGTTGCACAGTTTGCCGCAGGAGGAAAATCCACAGGCAAAAAAGACCTTGCAGGGATTGCTATGAGTTATGGTTATGTATATGTTGCAAGTATAGCAATGGGAGCAAATCCTGCACAGTGTATCAAGGCTGTTTCAGAGGCTGAATCATATGACGGGCCATCGCTTATAATAGCTTATGCACCTTGCATAAATCACGGTATAAAGTCTGGAATGTCCTCAGCACAGGCAGAACAGAAAAAGGCTGTTGAATCGGGATACTGGAATCTTTTCAGATATAATCCACAGCTTGAAAAGCCGTTTATACTTGATTCAAAAGCACCAGATACTTCAAAATACAGGGAATTTCTTATGGGTGAGGTAAGATATAATTCACTTGCAAGACAAAATCCTGAGAGAGCAGAAAAGCTTTTTAAAGCTTCGGAGGAAAAGGCTGTAAAAAAATATGAACAGCTGAAAAAAATTGCTGAATAAATTAAGAAACGTGGTTCGGAGTTTCCTCCGAGCCACGTTAAATTCAGTTTATATAGTTGATAGTTGAGTTTTTATAAGTTAAGTAAGGTTACCAATTTAACCTTTTAAAAGAATTTCGCTTAGATTAAGTTCCAGATGTAGTTGTTGTAGCTTCTTCAACAGTAACAGTGATTGTTGGCCATGTTGTAATGGATTCAGCTATACTGTAAAGACCTGATGCTTTTGCTTCAGCTGTAATAGTAGCAGTAAATTTATAATCACCAGCTGTATTTGCATCGTAAGTAGCATCTGAACCACCAGCATCTACGCACTTCCAAGTAACAGGGATTTCCTTGCCGTCACCCAAAACTACTGGGAAAACGATGTTGTCTACTGTAGTACCGTTTTCAACAGTTATTGCAGTAGTACTTACCTTGAGTGCCTTTGTAACACTAACGTTTGTACACTGAACAGGAGCAAACGAGTACTTTGCACTAACAGTAATTGCATCATCCTCATTCCAAACAGCAGGTTCTTCCGCTTCACCTTCAATAGCTGTAACATTATCTGCACACATACCAGTATACTTAAAGGAAGCAGTTCCACCATATGCAGCCATATATGTAGTACCAACTACATCTACACCTAAAACATTCTCTCCAGCCATAGGAACAACCTTTGTTGTTGTCTTTTCAAGACCATCTGTTATAGAAACACTTACAGAAGCCCATTTTGTACCATTAGTAAGTTTCTTAGCAACTATATCAACAGTATCTGAACTTGCCACAGCTCCTTTAAGGGTAAATACAACAGGAACATTGCTGTTGTTAACAACCTTGTATTCAGGTGAATAAATCTGTCCTTTACCTGCAATGTTATAAGGGTCAAGAGTGATTCCAGTACCTTTTGTGATAGTTGGAACTGTAACATCGATAACAGGAGCTTCATATCCATCGTTTGTAACGTCAACACTGTCACCATTTGGGTCAATTGGTCCATCAGCAGCAAAAGCAGTAACTGTACCCATACCCATAACCATTGACATTGCTAAAATAGCACTTAACATTCTTTTTTTCATAATATCGTCCTCCGTGATAATTATTATTTTTTTGTTTTTGTTTTCTTCTAAGGATATTTTTTTCTGTACCTGACACAGAAATAAGTCTTACTTCCTTGTAAGCGTCCTCCCCGTTACCCTTAAAACGTGGCGACCGTTAAAATCAACTACTATATAAACCTCCTTTTTAAAGTATTAAAATTTATTTCAACCCATATCTGAAAACAGATAATGAATATTGAAAACTTAACTGTTAACTTTCAATGTTACTTCAACATTTACTTTTCCTATATCCTTACCATCTTCCACCTGTACAAAAACAAGCGTTCCTGTATATTCTCCCACTTCAAGAGGAGTTTTAAGTTCAAGCTTTTCAATCTTTGCACCAAGAGGAATAATTCCCGAACGATATATTTCTTCCTGTGTATCATCAAGCCATAAAGAAACATACATATCGTGGCTGTTTGTTTCCTTGTTGGATATATCACAAGTTCCGTCTTTGCCATTTTCAATGACTATCTTATTATCAAAATTAAGGTTCATCATTCCATAGCCGACTTTTTGTTCATTCTCTTTAAGGTCATCTGCATTGAGGATTATATTTGCATCATATCCTGCAATTCCACTATCTGCAACTTCTTCCTGATTAGAAGAACCTTTTAATACAAAAAATGCACCTACACCAATAACAGCTAACAAGAATACTATAATTATCACCAGTAGCTTATTAGATGAAGATTTCTTTTCAACTGATTGCGATTCCTTCGCCATCCGTAACATCACCTTCCGTAGTAATATCTTTTCCTTATGCTTCATATTTTACTACAAATTTTTTCATTTGTCAACATTTTTTTCAAAAAAATAATAATTTGTGAAATCTGTATAAGCATAATAATTATATATTATGCATAATTAATAAAAAAAGGGAAACTATTTTTAGTTTCCCTTATAGTTTTTATGAATAATAGTTATAACTGCCTTCAATTTCAGACGCATATTCTCTGTAAGTTCTGTATTCTGCTCTTAAAAGAGAATCCATAAATTCATCAACTTTGTCTGCATATTTTTCCGGAATTATATAATTATTTCCCTGAAAATCAATTACAGGACAGTGTATGTTATCTGTATAGTAACAAGGTTCTGCATACTGCATAAGTTCAATAAATTCTTCACGGTTTGAAAATGAAAGTTTAACTTCATATGCTTCATTTTCTATATCACCGAATGTAAAGTACATATTTGTTGCAATAAAGTCTGTATTGTAATTTTCAGCAAGGAATGAACCATCGGGAGCTATTAATACCTGCATATTTTCAGATATATTATAATAATCCATACAGTCATCTATAATATATCCGAGTGATTCAAGAAATTCTATAGTATTCCTGTATGATTTAAGAACAGGCTCTCCACAAAAATAACCATATGTTTCAGCCTCGTTTGTAATTTCACTTAAAGTAGTACTCTTTAAGTCTTTAATATATTTGCTTACAAGTATTTTATAATTTTCAACACTTATAGTATAGCTTAAATCATTGCCGAATTTATCGGCAAGTGTTCCGGATATAAAGCCTGTCCTTTTTGCCTCTCCGTATTTAAGCCTTTCATATAAATCATTTTCTATAATTCCAATATTCTTTTCAGAAAGATAAAGCTCATTAAGTTTCTGTACTGTTTCATAATTTACTGATGAATAATATCTTGAATATGAAATTCCCGATTTAAGATTATATGTTATTTCAAGAGAATTATAATTACTGTCTGTTTCGTAATCTATTCTTTCCCTTACATCAGGGTTTGTTTCAAGATATTCACTGTAATCATCAATAACAGTCTGATGTGCATTTATTATCGCTTCTATTTCCTTAACATCATTTTTATCAAATTCTGTTGAATTATATCCGTTTGTACTGAAAATATTTGAAGGATATGAAACGGTAACTCCCTTAACGTTTTCAGCCTTTGGAATACGCATAGCAACGCCAAAACAGTCACTGTTCATAATTAATGTAAGAATAAGGAGTGAGCCTCCTGTCATACAGCAGTATTTTATAATTCCAACACCGAATTTTTTAAATCCTCTGTTGGTTATTGTATCAAGAATGAGGAATAAAATAGCACTTGCCATAACCCAAGGTATACAATCTGCTACAGAGTAATCAATCCAGCACATTATCATTCCTGTAGCCATACAGAATAATATGCAGGTCATCATTACATAGTATATTGATTTGAATACAAACGGCTTGGAAACGTCCTCAGCTTTTCTTCTTGTATAGAGGAAATATGAAAAACCGAATATAATACCGATTACAAGAAGATATACAAGAACCCATATTATAAATTCAGGCTGAAAAAGGCTTAAATCTTCACTGTATCCGTCAAAAATTTCAGCAGTTGCAATAATACTTCCGAATACGCTTATATACATTATAATATCAAGTATAAGCACGTCTGTATTCATACCATATGTAACTGTATCTATAAAAGCAATAACCACAGATGTTACAATAGGGATAAGAGCATTAAAAATAAATGTATAGCCTATACCTTCTATAATACTTCCACAGAATGTAAGTACAAATATTGTTGTTGTATAAAGCATAAGCATAGCAAGAAACAATGTTATTGAAGCTATTGCAATAACTACAGTGAAATTTGCTTCATGTTCTGTCCACACAGGAAAAGTAATTTTAGCGATAAGGTCAATTATAAATGTTATTATTATTGAAATTACATAAGGAATACCGAATGTTGAAAAACCTGCAAGATAATTGCTGAAAAAACGCTGTCTTGATGTTACAGGCAAGGAATATACGACATCTACCATAGGTTTGCTGTAAAGATACTGGAATGTGCTGAATGCTGTTATTATAATTACTGCAAAAAGTACTATCATTGCAAATGCTGATATGGTTGCATAAAAATCATAGGTGTATGAATAGTCATAAACAAGATTAAGCTCTTCTGCTATTCTTTCCTGTTCATCTTCATATACTGCCATAATCATTGAAATGACCATAAGAGGAGCTCCGAGAATATTGAGAATTGATGAGATTATAAACAGCTTGAAGTTTGAAAACAGCTTTAGTTTATAGTTGACTGCAAAGGCATTAATTTTATTCTTTGTATCCATAGCCCAATCCCTCCATTTCATAAATAAATACTTCTTCAAGAGTAAGCGGAACAAGTTCAAGCAGTATAGTTCCCTTTCCTCCTATTATTTCCCTCACTTTTTCCTCTGAACCTTTCGCAATTATATTGTATACGCTCATTGAATTTTCCATATGAAGTATATCAAGCTCTGAAAAATCCTCTTTTGAATATTTTTTCTCGTTGTCGGAGAATACAACCTGTACTTTATGTATATTTGAACGTATATCGTCAATAGCACTTGAAAATACTATTTTTCCATCGTGAACCAGTACTGCCGAATCACATACTTCGCTTATTTCATTAAGGTTATGAGATGAAATTATAGTTGTCATTTCCCTGTCAAGCATTGCGTCAACAATCATTCTCTTAACAATTATTCTCATTGACGGGTCAAGACCGTCAAAAGCTTCATCAAGGAAAAGATATTCTGTTTTACAGGCAAGGGCAATTATAACAATTGCCTGTCTTTTCATACCTTTTGAGAATTTGCTTAATTTCTTGTTAAGAGGAAGATTTATCTGGTTTCTTAATTTTTCAAAAAGTTCTTCTGAAAACATCGGATAAAATCCCTTATAGAAATTTTTAAGAGATTTTAAAGTATATGAAGTATACTGGATTGTTTCATCATTTATGAAAAACACTCGTTCTTTAATGCTGTTGTTGTCGAAAACTTTTTCTTTATCTATATAAAGTTCTCCTCCGTCAAGCTGATAAATACCACTTAAAAGCCTTAAAATAGTTGATTTTCCCGCACCGTTTGAACCTAAAAGTCCGAATGCAGTACCTTTTGGAACAGTAAGGCTTATATTATCAAGAATAAGCTTGTCATCAATTTTCTTTACGACATTTTTTAATTCAATCATAATTTCACCTCATTATTCTTCTTAATTCTTTCGATAAGCTCATCAACGGTAATCCCTGATTTAAGAGCCTCCTGAACACATTCATCAAAATCCATAAGGACATACTCCTTTACAATACTTTTATTGAGTTCTGAAACAAAACTTCCACGACCTGCCGTTGAATAAATTATGCCATCACGCTCAAGCGACTGATAAGCCTTTGCAATAGTATTTGGGTTTATGCTTAAATCCTTAGCAAGATTTCTGATACTTGGGAGCTGTTCATTTTCCTTTAAAATCCCTTTTATTATGAGTTCAATAATGCCTTTTCGCATCTGTTCATAGATAGGGACTCTGCTCTGAGGATTGATATTAATCAATAAAAAAACCTCCTTTCGATAATGTTCTTTGTGTACTATATTATCTATTACACTTATATCATACAGCATTAATCACTGTTTGTCAATAGTTTTCCAAAAATTTTTTCACATCATTTTCATCATATTGACATTAAATTCAATCAATGATATGATATAATTAAAAGATAAACAAAGAAAGGAATGAGGCATATAAAATGAAGAAAAAATCAATGCTTCTTATGATGACAGCAATTCTTGCCCTTACAGGCTGTGAAAACGAAACGGAGGAAACTTCTGCGGATATTTCCGTAAACAATGCAGAAACAACTTCTGTTACAGAAAGTAAAGAGCAGAAAGAAAATTCAGATGAAATGACAGCTGAAAAAATTGAGGAAATATTTCTTGGTATCGTAGATGACTATTATAAAGGTACTGAAGAAGCCGATTTTGATAAATGCTTTGGAAATTTCCCTGATTTTTATCTTGAAATGCTTGAAAAAGAAGTTGAAATCTGTGAACAGACTCACGAGGAATATATACAGAGTATTCACGATTATTATGTTGAAACATACGGAGAGGATTTTACTATAAGCTTTGTAGTTACGGAAGATGAAGAAGGCAGTAAGGGAATACTTAACCTTGAACAGTCGCTTGTGGACTTTGAAGAAGTTCTGAATGAAACTTATGGAAAAGATATTCATCTTGAGGAAGCATATACAATTTATCTTACAACCATTACAAAAGGCTCTGTAAATACAGATAATGTCCGTGAAGAATGGTTTATGCTTAAAATTGACGGAAAATATTACATATATGAAAATTATTATGAAAGCAATACTTTAACCCAGTAAAAAATTATTGATTTTTTACAATTTATATATGGACAAATCATAAAAAATATGGTAATATTAATAAACAATAATATTTTAATCAAGAGGTGTAAAAATTTATGAATTACAGTAAAATAACAGATTTTAATGGTACTCCCTGCGTTGAAATTTCAGCTGGAGGATATACTGCACTTGTTGCCTATGAAATAGGAAGCAATGTTATCCGTTTGAGAGATGAAAAAAACAGCGTTGAAATTTTCCGTTTCAAGCCTGATACTCCTGCGGAGGAAATCAAGAAATCAGCAGAAGTATGGGGATTTCCTACACTTTATCTTCCAAACCGTTTCGCTGATGGAGTTCTTAAAACTTCAGACGCTGTTTATCAGCTCCCTGTAAATGAAAAAGCTCCGTACAATAACCATATACACGGCTTTATCCATAAAAGAGTACATACAGTAAAGGAACATTCAAGCGATAATTCAAAAGCCTGGGTAAAGACTGAATACCTTTATGATGAAAAAGATGAATTTTTCTCATCTCTCCCTGTTAAATTCCTTGCAGAATATACTTTTATAGTATCTGAAAAAGGTCTTGAATACAGCTTTAAGCTTACAAACTTGTCCGACAAGATGATGCCGGTATCAATTGCTACACATACTACTATAAATACTCCTTTTGTCGATGGAGGAAAAGAAGAAAATATCAGAATTGAAGTGCCAATTGGTAAAAAATGCGAACTCAATGAAAGATGCCTTCCTACAGAAAATCTAAATGAACTTACTGAATGGGATTTGGCATATAAAAATGGTACTCAGTGTCCTGTGCTTCAGGATATTTCCAATGATATGTATTTCGCTGAAGATATGCTCCTTGACGGTGAAAAATTCCACGGTACAGTATTTACTGATACTGAAAGTGGAAAGAAAATCTGTTATGAAGTTTCAGACGAATATAAATTCTGGATTATCTGGAATGACAGAGGCTTTAACAAATATTTCTGTCCTGAACCTATGACAGCTATGATAGACGCTCCAAATCTCTCACTCCCTGCCGATGTTACAGGATATACAGAAATCGCACCAAATGAAAGCTATGAATGTAAACAGCGTTTCTTTACAAAGTAAATCAAAAACTCCTGTAATTCGTTGAATTGCAGGAGTTTTTATGTTGATTTTTGTTTGTTTTTATGGTATAATAAAAATCAAATTATTTAATAATTTTAATCAAAAAATATTGTTAAAAGGAGTTTCTTTAAATGAAATACGGATACTTTGACCTTAATGCTAAAGAGTATGTTATCAATAAGCCAGATACACCGGCCCCTTGGGTAAACTATCTCGGCTCACCCGAATACGGTGCTATCATTTCCAATAATGCAGGTGGCTACAGCTTTGTTAAATCGGGAGCTAACGGAAGAATTACAAGATACCGTTTCAATTCAAATATGGCTCTCCCTGGAAGATATGTTTATATTCGTGACAATGATGAAAAGGATTACTGGTCAGCTTCCTGGCAACCTGTTGCAAAGCCTCTTGATACATTCAAGAATGAATGTCGTCACGGTACAGGATATACAGTAATTTCTTCTGAATATAAAAATATTATTTCAGAAACTTCTTACTATGTTCCTCAGAATGCTGACTATGAAGTATGGCGTGTGCTTATCTCCAACAAGAGCAATGCTGACAGAAATTTATCAGTTTTCGGTTTTGTTGAATTTACAAATGAGGACAATTATGAACAGGACCAGGTAAACCTCCAGTATTCTCTCTTTACAAATCGTACAACATTTGAAGGAAATAAAATCGTTCAGCATATCAATGAAAATGATAACAAAGATGAAACAGGTTCAAATCATCTTGAAAGATTTTTCGGTATGACAGGGGCTGAAGTTACAGCATACAATGGAAATCTTGACAGCTTTATCGGTTCTTACAGAACTTATTCAAATCCTATTGCCGTTGAAAGCGGAAGATGCGACAATACAACAAACTATAACCTAAATGCCTGTGGTGCTTTACAGTCTGATATAACTTTAAAGCCAGAAGAAACAATCGAGCTTATATATATTCTTGGCAGAAAAAATTCTGCTGAAGCTGATGAAATTATCAGCAAATACACTGAAAAGGGCATTGTTGACAAGGAAATTGATACTCTTAAAAATTACTGGCATTCAAAACTTGACAATTTCAAGGTAAATACTCCAAGCGATGAATTTAACAATATGGTAAATGTATGGAATGCTTATCAGTGCTTTACAACATTTGTATGGTCAAGAGCAGCTTCTTTCGTATACTGTGGACTCAGAAACGGCTACGGCTATAGAGATACAGTTCAGGATATTCAGGGTATCATTCATCTTGACCCAGAAATGTCTCTTGAAAAGATAAGATTTATGCTCTCTGCTCAAGTTGATAATGGTGCAGGACTTCCTCTTGTAAAGTTCACTCATAATGCAGGTCACGAAGATACTCCAGATGATGAATCATATGTAAGAGCTACTGGTCACCCTTCATATCGTGCAGATGACGCTTTATGGCTTTTCCCAACAATCCTTAAATATATCGGTGAAAGCGGAAATAAACAGTTCCTTGATGAAGTTATCGTTTATGCAAACGGTGGAGAAGATACTGTTTACAATCATCTTAAAAAGGCTATTGATTTCTCAATGAATAATCTTGGAGATAACAAGATGCCTGCAGGTCTTCACGCTGACTGGAATGACTGTTTAAGACTCGGCAAAAAGGGAGAATCTACTTTTGTTGCGTTCCAGCTTTATTATGCAATGGACGTAATAAGAGATATGGCAAAGGATAAAAATGACACTGAATATATTTCATATATTGATAAGGTACAGGGAGAACTCCGTTCTGCTCTCGAAAAATGCTGGGACGAGGACAGATGGATAAGAGGTATAAGAGAAGATGGAGTTACAGTAGGTGCTAAGAATGACATCGAGGCTAATATGTGGCTTAATCCTCAGAGCTGGGGCGTTATTTCAGGATTTTCAACTCCTGAACAGGCTGAAACATCTATGGAAAAGGTTCACGAACTTCTCAATACTCCATACGGCGTAAAGCTTCTTGACCCTCCATATGCTGACCATTGGTTTGATGGTGCATTAATGCACATTTATCCTCTTGATACAAAGGAAAACGGTGGTATATTCTCTCAGACTCAGGGCTGGGCAATACTTGCAGAGGCTCTCCTCGGACACGGTGACAGAGCATTTGAATACTTTACTGAAAGTTCACCTGCGTGTATGAATGAAAATGCTGAAATAAGAGTTATTGAACCATATGCACACGGACAGTTTACAGAATCAAGACTTTCAGACTTTGAAGGACGTTCACACGTTCACTGGCTCACAGGTACAGCATCAACAGTTATGGTTGGCTGTGTTGAAGGTATATGTGGTATACGTCCAGATGCTGACGGACTTGTTATTTCACCATCTGTTCCATCTGAATGGAAAGAATTTTCTATGGAAAAGAATTTCAGAGGTAAAAAGCTTTTGATTACTGTTAAAAATCCTAATGGAGTACAGAGTGGAGTTAAGGAAATTGTTATCAATGGAAAAGCAATTTCGGGTAATTATATTCCTGTATCAGAAATGTCAGAAACAAATAATATAGAAGTTATTCTTGGTTAAAAATATAACCGCCTGAGGATAAAATCCTTAGGCGGTAGTTTTTTTATTCCGGAAACTGAACAGAACCAGGAACATCAGTATCAAGTATCATTGGAATATCCTTGTCAACTATTACAGAACCATATATATCGGTAATTTTGAATGTAAACGGCCCTGCACCCATTTCCATACTCTCAAAATAGTTATAATTTCTTCTTGGAAGTTCAACCCATTCTCCATTATCTTCAAGATACTCAAGTTTAGCTACGGGGTATTTATGATTTCTTACCTGAACTCCGCACCAATATGCCGTACTTCCCTCTTTAAAGCGATATGAAACAGGGTCATCAGTATCAAGAGGAATTATCTTCCACGATACAGGTACTCTGCCTTTGATTGGGTCAGCAATTAACGGGAAAGCGTCAACATATAAATCCAAATCGCCTTTTTTGCCCTCTGGGAGCAAATCGGTAACAAGCATATTTATAGTACCTCTTTCTCCCGTAACTTCTATGTAAGCTCCTGCAAGTTGTGCATTGTTGTAATCGAATATATTCATAGCAACAATCCAGTATCTATCCCTGTCAACAGGGTCAAGCATTGCACAGCCTCCCTCATAGCCACCACCATAGAAAGTGCCTTCTCCTGTGTGGATAGTTCCTTTAGGCTCAAGAATTGCAGATTCATCTATAGGATATTCACTTTCATCTGGTAATTCTTTATTTTCGAGTAAAAATGAATTTACAGTTTTCAGATTATCGCATAAATCTGCACTGTCAAGAATTTCATTTTTTATGTATACACTGTCAAAGACATTTATTTCTGAATCATTGTTTTTATCATAGCTACTTACAGCATAAATATTTTGTGTAAGAATTGTTGCTGTAATGACTGAAACAATCAATTTTTGATAAAATTTCATTTATTTTATCTCCTTTTTATATCTTGTTTTCTTCAATAAATCAATTTTACTTGATATTATCCACTTAAATAAAGCTTTCGAGCCAGTAAACTATAGATTTTACTTAACTTTGTAACGAATTGGAGGTCGGCACTGCCGACCTATAGTATTTCAAGAATTATATCCTGTTTTTCAGGCTTTATTTCTGAAATTTCAACAGCTTCAAGAGTTTTTGCTGAAATTTCCTCCATATCACATTCCATTGATGTATACAATGTCATAATGCAATCACCTTTGTTTACATAATCCCCTACAGTTTTATGCATAGTAATACCAGCTGAATAGTCTATGCTGTCCTCTTTAGTTCTGCGACCTGCACCGAGCGATAATGCACAAAGTCCGATTTTTTCACTGTCAGCAGATGAAATATATCCATCTTTTACAGATTTTACTTCATACGAATATTTTGCCTGTGGCAGAAGTTCATAATTTTCTGTTATATCTGGATTTCCTCCGTGACGTGAAATAAATTCCTTAAATCTTTTAAGAGCATTTCCCGAAGAAATTGCCTCCTCTGACATTCTGTATGCTTCATCGTGAGAAACATTCCTTGCAAGTTCTATAATATTTGCTGAAAGCTCCATACAAAGCCTGTATAAATCATCGTGCTGATTATTTTTAAGAATTTCTATTGCTTCAATTACTTCAAGGGCATTTCCGATATTTTTACCAAGAGGAATATTCATATCTGTTATAACTGCTCTGCATTTTTTACCTGACGCTTCAGCTGTACTTACCATAAGCTGTGACAATTTTTCAGCGTCAGCCTTATTTTTCATAAATGCACCACTTCCGCATTTTACATCAAGAACTATACAGTCAGAACCTGTGGCAAGTTTTTTGCTCATAATACTTGAAGTTATAAGTGGTATGCTGTCAACAGTTGCCGTAGCGTCCCTTAAAGCATATATTTTCTTATCGGCTGGAACAAGATTACTACTCTGGGAAACTATTGCAAAGCCTGTTTTGTTTACTGTTTCAAGGAATGTATCAAAATCAACTGAAATTCTGAAATTCGGGACACTTTCAAGCTTATCAACAGTACCACCTGTATGACCAAGACCTCTGCCCGACATTTTAGGCATAAATACTCCACAAGATGCAACTACAGGAGCAACTATAAGGCTTGTTTTATCGCCTACTCCACCTGTGCTGTGCTTATCGGCAGTAATTCCGTTTATTTTCTCCCAGCTTAATGTATCTCCCGATTTTATCATTGCCTGTGTAAGATAAGAAGTTTCTTCATCTGAAATTCCATTGATACAGACAGCCATAAGCCACGCTGACATCTGATAATCCGGAACAGTACCCTCTACATATCCATTGACAAGAAATTCTATTTCTTCTTTTTCGAGGGATATTTTATTTTTTGTTTTGTTGATAATGTTATAAGTATTCATAAAAAATTCCTCCTTATTTGCAAAAAAGAACGCTTTTCAGGGCGTTCTTTTTTTTTATTTTTATCAGTGATATGAAATTTCAGCGAAAGGAGATTTCAAATCCAGAGCATAGAGGAGTTCATAACCCTTAACAGTAATCTGTCCGTCAATTGTAATTGTTTTGGCAATTCCTCCATCGCCTCTTGTGACAACAAACCAGTTTGCATAATTATTGGAAAGCTTGATGCCATATTTAGCCTGAATTTTATATCTTACGGTTTCTTTATCAATCTGTGTAATTTCACCATAATGTTTATCGCATATGCTGTCATATTCACTGACAACGCTTCTTAGGTAAGGCAAGTCCTTATCAAAAACATCTTTACAAGAGGCTGTCTGTCCTGCACTTGATGCATAGAAAGTAGTGAGTGCAAGTTTGCCGTCATAGTAAACTGCTGTGCCGAGTACCGAGCGAACTATTTCAACAAGTTCAGCTGGTGGATTGCTTTTGATTGCCATACCATTTGTTTTTCCGCCACTGTATTTTATATTGGTATAAGCAGCGATTGCCTGAGCCTTAATTGCTTCAGGATTCATAGTAGTTCCAACTTCTGCATAGCAGACCATTGAAACAATGTTAAGTGCAGTACCTGTAATGCCTTTTACTGTAAGGTATTCATTATAGGCAGTACCTGTATTGCCGAGATATGTACCAGGATAATAATGCTGAAGAATCTGTTTATAATTGTATCCACCATATGTAGCATAGTAATTAGCACCATTCTGGCTCATACCGACTCCGTGACCGTAGCCGTATGTTTTAAACCGGAAACAATTAGCCTTGACATCTTCATAATCGTGCTGAACCTGTTCCGGAACAGCGACAGTATCTGCAGGTAAATCCTGACCTGCAATAGTAGTTTCCTGTGTTTGTGTCTGAGTTTCCTCAGTTTCTGAAACCGAAGTAGTTTCTTCTGTTTCAGTCAGACCAATCGGGGAAAGAGTTTCATCATAATCGGAAAGAACTGCCTTCCACCACGTAGTAGTTTCATAATCTTCATCGGAGGTATTTTCATCATTTTCTGATTCATACGCACTTGTCTGGTATACTGGGTTCTCGCTGAGTGCTGATGACTCATCAAGTGCCTTTGTCCTCTCGACCATATCAGCCATCGGAAAGAGCATAGTGCTTATAAGCGTCATAGCTACTCCGAGGGAGATACTTTTCAGTGGTATCTTTTCATTCATATAAAAAACTCCAGTTGGATAATGCCCTGAAAGGCATTTTTATTTTGCCACGCAAACGTCAGTACCAGCTGAGGGATTTTCGCCACTCCTTACACGTCTTGCAACGGTAACAAAACGTGTCTGGTCAACAGTACTTCCTGAATTGCACGTGGAAAGCGAGATTATTTTGTCGCCGAGTTTAAGGTCTACTCCGGTAGTATATATGGAGTGTGAATCGACCAAAGATTTATACTGATTAAATTCGTCCTCGGCAGTTCTGGAAGCGTCCATAGGGAACACAAGATAATTCCAGAAATCGAAATCCGTACCTGCACCACCATTAACAAGCATACAGGTATAAATTTTATACTGATAATCCTTATAGAGCGAACTTATTTCAACATACGGATTTTCAAGATAAAAGCTTGTACTTTTATATCTGTGAAGGGTATTGAACATAGTACCGTTCCCCATATTATGTCCGTATATCAGAAGATTATCGCTGTGATTTTCTTCTTTTTCACCGAAATAATTACGGTAATCCATAAATATGTATCCACCTATTGAAGAATAACCATTAAAATCGTGATTCATATAGAAATCATTATCAGCACATTGTAGAATAGGATAATCAACATTTGTATTCTTAACTCTTATCCAGCCTACAACATTGGAATTTTTTTTATGATATTCCTGTGCTTTGAGATAAAGACCACTGTTATAGTCTGACGGATAGTATTCCGTAGTTGTAACAGGAGGCTCTGTTTCTGGTGGAGAAGTAGTATTAATGGTAGTTTCTTCAGTTATTTCGGTTGTAACCTCAACGGTAACAGGCTGTTCTTCAGGTTCATTTTTGCCGAATACAAAAACATATACGACAATACATACTGCGACCAGTACAGCCACTGACACAGCGATTAAAATTTTCATTGAATTTTTGTTGCTCATATTTTTTGTTGTCCTTAACTTTTATTAACCATACGGAATAAATTCCGCATCAGGGTCATAAGATTCATTTTTTCTTATTGCATACCATATATCCGGCATAAGCGGATTTGGATTTTTATAGCTGTTTTCGATACCTTCATCAATTGTTTCGCCATCACGCAT
>JAZKXQ010000456.1:0-10824 GCA_045611725.1 Oscillospiraceae bacterium | reverse complement strand
TTTGTATGAAAATAATATTGATTTTATAATAAAACCAGATTTACCTGTTATGTATAAATTTTCAGAATGTTTTCCGAATTTCGCTGACGATTACCAATGGTATTTAAAATATTAAAACAAGGTACAGAATTTTTTCAATTCTGTACCTTAATCTTATAACTTATTATCTAAAAGAGCCTTTTCTGTAATCATCAACAATAAATGAAATTAAAGCCGATACATCATTTACATTGATGATACCATCTTTTGTAACATCTGAATATTCCTTGTTAATATCTGTTCTTACATTGAGAACATACTGTTTAAGAGCTGTTATATCTCTTATATCAATTACTGAGTTTCCGTCTGCATCGCCTGTCCAGTCAATGTCAGATGGTGCATCAGTAGTAGTTGTTTCTTCCGGTTCTGTTGTTTCAGAAGGCTGTGTTGTTTCAGATGGTGTTGAATTTACAGGAACTGCATAAAGACCATATGCTGTAAGCTCTTTCATTGTTGCACTAAGGAAAAGGCAGTCCATATCCTCAAGTGTGCCTCCACCTGTAATTGAACTTACTATATCATCATATGTAAAGAATGCAACATAATCCTTTGCCTTATCAACATCAGCTGAAATTCTGTTCCAGTTTTCACCACCTGCTGAATTCATAAATACGATTTCAGCAGCGTCTTCTGAATCATATACAAATGCGAACATATAATCTTCATTTGCATATTCTTTCCAGCCGTCAACAGTCATATTCTTCCACGCATCAAGAACTTCACCATTTTCTGAACGGTAAATTTCTTTCCAGTCAGCACCAATACCTACTGTATCCCAGGAAAATTCAGGTCTTTGATATTCTGTATATTCAGGAAGCACATAGCCTGTAACGCCTACTGTATCCATCATAGCCTTGAGTACATCTGCTGATTCTGGATAAATTGTATTTGTTGCTCTGTAAATATATCCGTGTGATTCGCCTGTACCGTCATATTCATTGTTATTATCCCAGAGTACACACGGTATTCCTGCTTCTTCAGCATTTGTAAGATAACATTCAGCCCAGTTTACACGGTCTTGTGTATTGTGGAAGTTTGACGCACTGAATTCACCTATGATGATAGGAACATCTTTGCTGTCAGAGAATGATTTAAGACCATTAAAGAGGTTGTCAAGGGCATATTCATAATCCTCACCCCAGCCACTCTTTCCAGGAAATTCATGACAAGAATATTCAGAAGTATCCATTGTAAAGAAATAAGGTGAATAAGCGTGAACTGAAACAGCAATATTTCCTCCGTCTTCTGGAATATCGAGGGCATTGAGTGCCTTACTGTCAGAAGTTGCACAGTATGATGGAATCATAAGAAGTCTTTCAGCATTTGCAGAAGAACCCTCTCCTCTTACAGTATCTATGAAAAGATTGTTAAGAGTATTTATATAATTCCAGGTATAACCTCCGTCCTCTGAACCGTTGCCCCATTCACTTACGGAGCTGTTGCCTGTCTGACGTGGTTCGTTCATACCTTCAAATATAAGATGCTGGTCATAATCTCTGAATTCTTCAGCAACCTGTGACCATATATCGCTGAGCTTATTCTGAGCATCTGCAAGTGTTTCATCTGTAAATACAGCCTGATTTACCCATTCTTCGTGGTGAACATTGAGAATGATAAACATATCTCTTTCATATGCCCAGTCAACAGTCTGCTTTACATATTCCATCCAGGTTGGCTCTATTTCATATGTATCTGTTGCTTCATCATATGAAAGATGCTGAAACCAGGTTGTAGGTATTCTTATTGTATTGAAACCTGCTTTATTTACAGTTTCAATAAGTTCCTCTGTTGGTTCAGGATTTCCCCACGCTGTAACGAATTTCTTCGGTGATGCAGTTGAAGGAGTTCCCGATGAAGCTGTGGCGTCAAAAGTATTTCCAAGATTCCAGCCTATATCCATCTGAGCAACAATTTCATCTGCTGTCATTGATGTAAGTTCAGCAGAAACATTATCTGCCTGTAAAAATGGTACAGCTGATACTGAAAAAACAAAAGCTGATACAGCTGATATTATTTTTTTATTTATATGCATAGTAACATTCTCCTTTTCATATTAATAATTTTATTATACATCATTATTCATTTTTGTCAATACATATAAAATATTTTTGATAATTTTACACTGTTTAACATTATTAAATTATGCAATTTTAATAAAAATACACTTGTAAACAATTAAGATATATGATATAATTTTTTATATGGAAAATACTGAGGAGGCTCTTTTATGGCAAATCTTTTCAGAAATATAGAAAATCTTAAAGGTATAGGAAAAGCGAGGGCTGAAAAATATCATCATTTCGGAATTTTTACTCCGTATGAACTGTTTTTTCATTATCCCAAAAGCTATATAGATTATACAAATCCTGTAAGCATCGATAATGCTGAACCTGACACATACAATGTTATAAGATGCAGAGTATTGAAAAAACTTCCTGAACAGGTTGTAAGAAAAGGTCTTACAATATATAAAGCACACGCTATTGATAATCAGACTATATTCACTATAACATATTTCAATAATTTATATGCTTTTGAATATCTTCAGGAAAATAAAGAGTATTATCTTTATGGAAAAGTTGTACAAAATCCTGTAACTATGAAAATGGAGATAAATTCTCCACAGATTGTGGATATAAATTCCAAAAATCTTATAAAACCTGTGTATCGTCTTACTGAAGGTCTTACAAATACCATAGTACAGAACAATATGCTTGAGGCATTGAAAATTCTGCAAAATGAACCCGTAGAAATATTGCCGTATGAAATTATAAAAAAGAATAATCTTATGCTTATGATTGACGCTTTTAAGAATATCCATTTTCCCGAAACTATGGATATGGTAAATTATGCACGTTACAGACTTGCATTTGATGAACTTTTAAAACTTCAACTCGGTATGCTTATGCTTAAAAACAGAAACAGAAGCAGTACAGGATATGTAATGGATAAAAACACAGATATAAGTGCATTTACTGAAAGTCTTTCATTTGAACTTACAAATGCTCAGAAAAAAGCTGTATCTGAAATAACAGCTGATATGTGCAGAACTGAACCTATGAACAGACTTCTCCAGGGAGATGTTGGAAGTGGTAAAACTGCCGTTGCAGGTTGTGCTATATATTTTGCACATCTTAATGGCTGTCAGAGTGCTTTAATGGCACCTACTGAAATACTCGCAACCCAGCATTATCATACTCTTTCAGCATATCTTGAACCATTGGGAGTAAAAGTCTGTCTGCTTATAGGTTCTCTGTCGGCAAAGCAGAAAACTGAAATAAAAGAGGGAATAAAAAATGGTGAGTATTCCCTTATAATAGGTACTCACGCAATTATACAGAAAACTACAGAATATAAAAATTTAGGACTTGTAATAACTGATGAACAGCATCGTTTCGGAGTTTCTCAAAGAAATGCACTTGCAATGAAAGGCGATAGCCCTCATAAACTTGTAATGTCTGCAACTCCTATTCCAAGAACGCTCGGACTTATAATATACGGCGACCTTGATATTTCAATACTTGATGAACTTCCAAAAGGAAGAATACCTATAGAAACGTATGCTGTTACAGGAAAATTACGTCACAGGGCATTTAATTTCATAAAGAAATATCTTGACGAGGGCAGACAGGCTTATATTGTTTGTCCGACTATTGAAGATAATGACAACGATTTGCAATCTGTATGCAAATACGCTCAGGAAATAAGTGAGAATGATTTCAAGGATTACAAAGTAGGTCTGTTACACGGAAAAATGTCATCAGCTGAAAAAGATTTAGTTATGAATAATTTTAAATCTGGAGATATTGATGTTCTTGTAAGTACTACTGTAGTTGAAGTAGGTGTTGATGTTCCGAATGCCGTGGTAATGCTTATTGAAAATTCAGAACGCTTTGGTCTTTCACAGCTTCATCAGTTAAGGGGACGTGTCGGACGAGGCAAAGAAAAAAGCTATTGTATACTTATAACAGATAGTGTTTCCGAAGAAAGTCTTAACAGGGCTAAAATTATGAGCAGTACTTCTGACGGATTTAAGATTTCTGAAGAAGATTTGAAAATGAGAGGCCCTGGAGATTTCTTTGGTCAGAAACAGCACGGACTTCCACCATTAAAAATAGCTGATATGACCAACGATATGGAGCTTGTAAGACTTACACAGCAGACTGCAAAGGAAATTATTGAAAAAGACCCCGAATTGTCTGATAAACATCACGGAGCATTAAGAATAGAGGTTGTAAGACTGTTTTCACAGAATGGCGATATAGCTTTAGATTAAACAAAAATAAAAAGGGAAAACCTATTTTACGGGTTTTCCCTTCTTTTTAGCCCTTTCGAGCATTAGAACGCTTTTAATTCACTTCGTGAATGCTTGGGGCTTTGCCCCAAACCCCATTCGCTTTTTGAAAAAAGCGGGACTATTTTTTTATCTGGAAACCGTTTTTATCTCTGAAATCTCCTTGAGCAATCTTAATTATATCAATAATAGTTCCCACATAGAAAAGTCCTCCTGTAAGAAAATAAAGTATACCAGAGGCATATTTTCCTGAATAAAAACGATGAATACCACCAAGACCTACAAGCCCAAGACAAGCAAGAAGAAGTGCTGTATTCTTTGAATATGGACTTACAGGCATCGGATAAGCATTATTGTTTATTGCATTATTTATATACACATTATTGGATTCAGGCTGATTTTTCAGCTGTTCAACCTGTCTTCCACAATGAGGGCATACAACAGCCTCGCTGTGAATTTTCTGTCCACAATATTTACAGAATTTTGTCTGACTCTGCTGATTCTGATTAGGTGCTATGTTAGGATTATTCTGAACTATAGGTGGATTAACTATTGATGGCTGAACAGTAGGAATATCATATGAAGATTGTGCAATATTGACTTCCTTGTACATAGGGGCTGTTTTAGGATAAATATCCTGCTGATATGCCTGTGGATTAAATGTGTTATTATTACCATTCGGCATTCTATCCTGTTGGTTATTAATATTATTATATCCATTCGGCATTCTGTCTTGCTGGTTATTAATATTATTATATCCATTTGGCATTATATCCTGCTGATTATTATATCCGTCAGGCATTTTATCAGTTTCCTGATATAAATCACTTACAGGCTTTGAAAGATTAATAAATCTTCTTTCTCCATTATTCTGCATATTATCTTCCATATAAAAAAACCTCCAATCATTAATGGAATTTAAATACATACAATAATTATATCTTATATTGGATATAAAATCTTTAATAAAGTATGAATAATGTTTTTACAAACAATTAACAATACAAAAGGACGGATATTTTAATAATACCCGTCCTAAAAAATTTATTTTTCATCAGCAATTGTTCTGCTTCTATATAAAACTCTTGTTTCAACATCAAGAAATTCTGTAGCAATTTCTGATTTTTCAGACCATTTACCCCAGAGTGACCATTCTGTATAGCCTTCTTTTTCAAAGTAGTATGTAACACCTTCCATTGAACGTGTTTTATACTTATACCACTGAGTTTCAAATGAACCATATTTAAGAGGATAATCCATACCATCAACTCTGTATGCAGTCATACGGATATTTGACCTTATCTTATCCCCTGCTGGTGTATCTGAAGAACTTTCAGATGGTGACCACGATATTACTGATTCTTTTACATTGCTGTATGATATTTTCTCCTGATATTCCCATTCATCTGCCTTTGTATCTTTATTGAAATAAAGTGCAGTTTCAAGAGTACAAAATGAATTCTTTATTGCAGGATTTTTACCCTTATAGAACCAGCCACAGTATTTAAATCCGATAAGATTTTCTACAAGCTCACATATTTCAGATGTTTTCTTTGAATTATTTGTGAAATACTTTTCTGTTTCCCAGTCGCCATAACCTTTTTTGCTGTCACAGAGAGTATATCCCTTGATTACTTCCGAAGAAGTACTTGTCTTATGGTCAATTGTCTTTTCTCTTGTCCTTGTTCTGTATTCAGTTTTTGTTTCAATTTCATTTCCTTCAGATGATGGTTCTTTTTCAGACCAACTACTCCAAGTACCACAGCTTACAGTAAGCTTTATAACAGTATCCTTTGAAACTTCCTGACCTGCTGGAATACTTTGAGCAATAACTTCATTTTTAGCAGTTTTTTCATCATTCTTTGTTGATACCTCAACAGAAAATCCTGCTCTTTCGATAAGAGTTCTTGCTGTTTTTATATCAAGTCCTATGTATGAACCAGTCTTTGATGGTACAGGTGCTGATACTGTAACCTTTGCATCATCTTGTTTCTTATTCTTTCCCAATGATGAAAAAGCATTTTCCATATCATCTACTGCATTTTGAGCCTCTTTGTTATATATCTTATTCTTTGGTGGCTCTGGAAGTTTCTGTTCAACCTCTGAAATAGTCTGAACAGGTGAAGCGTGAGTAATTTCCTCCTCAAGAATACCTGTTTCAAAAGCGTCAGCTGGTGCAGATGGTATTGATACAGGCTTTGAATTTGTAACTGGTGCAGAACCTACAACAGATGTTTTAAATCTCGGTTTTGGGGCGTCATCTGTCTGTGGAATTACAGGAGCTTTCGGAACGTATTCTTCCATATCTTCAAGCTGAACAGGTGCTGTTGATACAGGCTTTGAATTTGTCACTGGTGCAGAACCTACAACAGATGTTTTAAATCTCGGCTTTGGAGCATCATCTGTCTGTGGAATTACCGGTGCTTTTGGAACATATTCTTCCATATCCTCAAGCTGAACAGGTGCTGTTGATACAGGCTTTGAATTTGTCACTGGTGCAGAACCTACAACAGATGTTTTAAATCTCGGCTTTGGAGCATCATCTGTCTGCGGAATTACTGGTGCTTTTGGTACATATTCTTCTGAATTTTCTGAAGGAGCATTGAAACTTGCATTGAATGATTTATCAGAATTTGAAACAGGTGTTGCAACAGATGTTTTAAACTTTGGAGTTTCAGTTTTTGCAGAATCATTTTTATCAATTACAGGTGCTTTTGGAACATAATTTGCAAGTTCATCATTAACTTTTTGATTCTTTTTGGATTTACTTTTTGAAATTTCTGCCATCTCATCTGCCATAGTACGTTCGCCTGTTTTAAGATTAGTACCACAGAAACCACAGAATTTTATAGATTTGTCGGGCATTTTTACGCCACAATTAGGACACTTTGCCATAATAACCTCCGAATAAAAAATTTATTATACTAATATTAACATAAAATATAATAATTTTCAATATAAAATTAATGAATTTTTTAAAAATTTTATCAATCTTTTACATATTACGATATATGATTTTTACCCTTAATATACACAAATCCCCTCGTATTTACATCATTTTACATATATTTTTCGAGCATATACAATTCAGTAAATAAAATCATCGTTTTAAGAAATTGTTATGCAGATTAATAAGTTTTATGCTATAATTATAGACAAGGAAAGACAATAAATATGGCTTAGTAAGTCTGAAAGCCAACGGTCATATTTATTGTATGTCCCACTAAGCTTTCTATTGACAAGGTCTGTGGTTTTTATAAAATCATATCTGAATATTTACAATAAAATTTTTTCGTAAAATTTTTTAAATACTTCAGAAAAGACCGTGTTGTTTCAATACAATAAATCCAGTTAATTAAAATCGGAATTCTTTTAGCAGGGAATACCGATTTTCTTTTTTCATAAAACAGAAAATTTCTATGAATATTATTATTACTATATGGATATAATAATAACGTTCCCGATAAAAGAGAACATTGAAAAATTAATGAAAGGTTCTGTCTTTAATGGATTTTTTAAAGATAGAAATATGGTGGTTAATATGAACTGCGATTGCAAAAACAAGAACTCAAGTATCAAATGTACTGTACAGGCTTGTAAATACAATATGGGCACAGAAAACTACTGCTCACTTGATTCTATCAGCGTAGGAACTCACGAAGCAAATCCTACAAAGCCTGAATGTGTTGACTGTAATTCATTTGTAAAGAGATAATTTAAAAATCGCTGTTCTGTCTTCAGAACGGCGATTACATATAATAATTGACATATACATATGTAATGTGTTAAAATGATTATCAGAAAATAAAGAAAGGATGTATAACAATTTGAATGAAACCAGAAACAGAGTCATTCTTGCTCTTATCATAGTTTTTGTAGTAAGTTTTATGGCAACTGTAATTGCTATATTCAATAACTCACTCGAAGACGATAAACAGCTCGTTGAGGAAACTGCTGAAAGTCTGCCATTTGAAACTGCTCCTGAATATGAAGAAACAGGTCTTGTTTCGGGAGATTCATCTTCTGATGAAGAAAAAATTATACTTGAAAATATTCCTGTGGTAGTTCCTGAAATAGAAACACAAGACTTCTCCTACATAGTAGAAGCAGAAGATAGTGCTATTTATGGTGATTTGTCCATTGAAACATCAAGAGCCGATTTTTCAGGTACGGGATATGTTACAGGGCTTGACGGAGAAACAGGAAACAGAATTCTTTTCTATTTCTATATCCCAACTGTTCAGCATTATGATATAATTATAAGATATGCTTCTGATTCCCAAACCGTAAACCATATAACAGCTGACGGAAAAAAAATAGGAAATATTGAAACTGATGGAGTAAATACAAAATTTAAAGAAACTACTCTTGAGGGCGTTTTTCTTAATGATGGGTATATTGAAATTGAAGTTCAGGCAATAGACGGAAATATTGACATAGATTATATAGAGATAAATAATAATACATATGTTTATGAAAACGAGCATAATTTAATGAAAGAATTAAGCAATGAAAATGCGTCATACAAGGCGAAAGAATTAATGTCATATATGACTGATGTTTATGGAAATGGAATAATAACAGGTCAGTATGCATCATCTCCCGAAAATAAAGAACTCGAGCTTATAAAAGAAATTACAGGAAGATACCCTGCAATAAGATTTGGAACGCTTACAGCTGATGATAAACGTAATACTGCTGAAATAAAAGCCTGTGAAGAATGGGTTACTGAAAAATGTGGTGCTGTAGGGCTTATGTGGTACTGGAATGACCCTGTGGATAATAATACGATATATGCTGAAGAAACAGATTTTAATCTTGCAAATGCAGTTACCAATGAAGATATAGCTTTGCTTGATATTTCAGAACTTGAAGATATGTATTCAAATGGAAGAATTACTAAAGAATGTCTTGAAATTATAAAGGATATTGATGAAATTTCAAAGAATTTAAAAATTTTAAGCGATGCTGAAATCCCTGTTCTATGGCGACCTCTCCACGAGGCAGGTGGAAAATGGTACTGGTGGGGCAGTGCAGGAAATGAAGCTTATGCGTGGCTATGGGAATTACTATATACCCGTCAGACAAAATATCATAACCTTAATAATCTTATATGGGTATGGAATGGACAGAGTAAAAATTATATTATTGATGAAAGTCTTTATGATATAGCTTCTGTTGATGTATATGAAGGTGATGAAATTGATTATGGAAGTCATTTTCAACAATATAAATGGCTCTATATGCTTACTGAAAGCAAAAAAATAGTCGCTTTAAGCGAATGTGGAACTATTCCCGATATAAATGAAATTTTCAGAGATAATGCTATGTTTTCATTCTTCGGATTATGGTATGGGGAATACATTACAGATGAAAATGGTAACTACTCTGAAAAATATACTTCAAAGGAAACACTGAAAAATATGTACAATTCAGAAGGAGCTGTCACTCTTGATGAGTTTATCAGAAAACAAATTCCACAGCCAACATATGCACAGACCGAAATAGCTGAATAAATATATAACCGAAAGGAACTTTTTGAATTTATGAATCTTCTTTTTATTGGGGACGTTGTAGGAAAAAAAGGCTGTGAAATGCTGAAAAAAAATCTTTATAGCATTAAAAAACAGCATAACATTGATGTAACAATAATAAATGGTGAAAATTCTGCAATTGGAAACGGTATAACTAAAGAATCAGCAGATATACTTTTCAGATATGGTGCAGATGTTATTACAACCGGAAATCACGCATACAAAAGACACGAAGCCTCTGACCTTTTTGAAACAAATGACGTTATAATAAGACCTGCAAATTATCCCGAAGGCTGTGCAGGAAAAGGTGTATGCACTCTTGATATGGGACGTTATCAGATTACTGTTATAAATCTTATGGGTACTGTTTATCTTGATTCCCTTGACAATCCATTCACTGTTATTGATAATCTGCTCGAAAAAATTAATTCAAAAAATATATTCGTGGATTTTCACGCAGAGGCCACAGCCGAAAAAAAATGTATGGGATTTTATCTCGCTCAACGTGTAACTGCCGTTATAGGAACTCATACGCACGTTCAGACAGCGGATGAAATAATCCTTTCAGGGCATACGGCTTACATAACAGACGCTGGAATGACAGGTGCTGAAGAATCTGTTCTCGGAGTATGCAAGGAACAGGCAATAGAAAAAATGCGTATGCATCACCCTGTTAAATTTATACAGGCTGAAACTTCCGGAATGATAAATGGCGTTGTTGTCAATTTTGATGAAAAAACAGGAAAAGCATTGGATATTAAAAGAATTTATTACCACGAGTTTCATAATAACAGAAAAAACTCCTAAATTTGTGCATATTCTACAAAAAAAAAATGTAATTTACCTCTTGAAAAATATTGAATTATATAGTATAATATGTACAGTTATTTTATTTATATTATAACTCAACATAATCACTTAATTAATCCAAGGAGGACTTACAATGGAAATTTTAAA
>JAZKXQ010000455.1:0-1262 GCA_045611725.1 Oscillospiraceae bacterium | reverse complement strand
AGAAAAAGCATTACAAGTGAACGTGAAACAAATTCTGCTATATTTGAAACTGCAACTGTCATTGTTTTTCTGTATGCATTAAAATATCCCTTCATACACGAAGTTATCGAAGAAAGTGGAAGACATAATGCAAGAAGCCTTACAGAAATAACAGAATCGGAAGTTTTAAGAAAGTACTCCCCTGCCTCTGCTCCGAAAATGAATATAATAAGTGATGTGAGTATGCTTAAAGCTATACAAAAAAATGTTCCATATGTAAGTACTCCCGAAGGATTACCCTGTTTTTTGCCTATCTCCTCTGCTGCGAAACGACTCATACAGACAAATATATTTCCTCCTGCAATTACAGAAGCAAATCCAAAAAAAGAATTTGCCAGTGATGTAATTCCCGTCGCAGAGGCTCCAAGCCTGTCAGTTATAATCATATTAAGCATCATTGCAAAAATTTCAAGAAATATCTGTACAAATGCAAGTATAAATGTATCTTTAACCATTTTTTTATCATTCATTGTTATTCACTCCTTTTAATTCTTTCCTTATAAAATTGTATTTTGCTTTTTTCATTTTTATGTTTGACAATCATATTTCATCTATGATATAATTAATAGTCAGAGAAATTAATAATTGTCAGGAGGGTATGTATGAATAACAATGTTCCCAGACCTACTTTACAGCGTCTTCCAAGCTATCTTAAATATCTAAGAATGAAACGTGAAACTGAATTTCAGACTATATCAGCAACAAATATTGCCAATGAGCTTATGCTCAATGAAGTTCAGGTAAGAAAAGACCTTGCTTTTGTAATGAAAGGTACAGGAAAACCCAAAACAGGATACACAATTGATGAGCTTATATCTGGAATAGAGAATTTCCTCGGATATGGAAATAAAAAATATGCCCTCCTTGCAGGTGCAGGACATCTCGGAACAGCACTCCTTTCATATAAAGGATTTGCAAATTATGGTCTTGAAATTATCGCAGCGGCTGAAACAAATGAAACTCTTATAGGTAAAAATGTAAATTCAAAGCCTATAATCTCTTTTTCAGAAATACCAGATTTCTGCCTTAAAAATAATATTCATATCGGAATAATAACAGTTCCCTCCTGCAATGCTCAGGAAGTATGCGATGTTATGGTAAAAAGCGGTATCATTGCTATATGGAATTTTTCCAATATCCGTCTGAAAGTTCCTGCTGAAATAATGGTTCAGAATGAAGATATGGCTTCATCTCTTGCAGTTCTGTCAACATTTATAAATAAT
>JAZKXQ010000454.1:0-1280 GCA_045611725.1 Oscillospiraceae bacterium | reverse complement strand
TTTCGCTTTAGTCGTGTCAAGCATCGTATTATTAAACATTTTTGAATAATCAAGATACCTGTAATTTATGATTTCTTCAGTGTTTTTATTGAATTTTGAAATAATATTCTTCAAAGGCTCATTCTTCTCTTTTCGCTGAATAACAGGTCCAAGCTTATGATTTGTACGCATATATTCTATAATTTCATTAGCAGATATAAGAAACTGGTCAGCTATATTATAAATTCCTGAATACTGCCTTGAATCAGCCTGTAAAAGAAATCCAAGCATAAACTCAACAAGATTATGCACACAGCAAAAATGAAAAGCATAATCTCCCTCACGGAATACAAATGCAGTATTGTCCTTTGGGTCAACTATTTTTGAAACAAGATTTTCATAATAATCACGAGTATATATAGGAGCAGTACGAACTATTGCACAAGCCATATCTGGTGCAGCTTTTGAATCAAGCATAAATGTCTGTTCAGAGTTATATTTCAATTTTGCATAGTTTGTAATGCATTTAATATCATCATCTTCTCTTATGGGTTCTCTTGTTTTTGGAACTTCATATACCTGATAGGTACTTAAAAGAATAAACTGTGTAACACCTGCGGCAACAGCCATTTTATAAATATATCCATCGCATACATTACTTGTTTTTACCTTATCAGTGGAAATAATATTGTCAAAATCATTGTCAACGCTACAAGCAAGATGAATAACAGAATCTATATTGTATTCCTTGAAAATATAAGCATAAATTTCTTTATCAAGAGGACCAGCTTGTATAAAATTATAGTTTATTTTAAATTCATTATATTCGCCTGGTTTTGAATCAACAGCAATAACCATATGATTTTTCTTGATAAGTCCTGAACATACTCTCTCCCCGATAGTCCCACATGCACCTGTAACAAGAACAGTTTTCATAACAGGATATAATCCTCCTTTTAATATAAGTAAACATTCATATTTAAATTATATCATAAATACAAATATAAATCAACAAAAAATTTTTGAAACTAAATATTTTTATTGACATAATTTCACAAATATATTATTAATAATACCTTGACATTTTTTTAAATCCATTGTATAATATAAAAAAGGGATACTGTGCAGTAAGCGGTTTCTCTCATTTCTAAAAGTTTAGTGTAAATAATTATAACCTGCCTTAAAGTAGAGAGTAAGGCGGGTTATTTCTTTTTCTTATTATTCTGTACAACATTAATTATTGCACATACTGCAATGATGAACTGAAAAAATTCATTCCATTCCATAACAAATCCACCTCT
>JAZKXQ010000453.1:0-1949 GCA_045611725.1 Oscillospiraceae bacterium | reverse complement strand
CATGGCTACGATCCGACTTTACTTGATTTAAGTTCTTCTATATTTTCAAGACGTTGTAAGCCTTCTTCTCCCATACTTCTCATATATTCACTATATCCAGATTTTGTGAGTATAATATCAAGCAATTCAGCAAGAGGAATTTCCTCTGATTTCTTTTTCATAGTTTCAAAAAATCCTGCAATGCTTGAAAGAGCATTTGATTTTCTTTCAAGATTTTTATAAGATGAAGCGTTTTTCATTACTTCAACAGGAGATTTTCTTTCTTTTCTTGAAATTTCCTCAAGATATGCAACAGTAGTTTCGCCAATACCCCTTTTAGGCTCGTTGATAATTCTTTTAAGTCTTAGTATGTCATTAGGATTATTTATAATACTTAAATATGCAACAATGTCTTTAATTTCTTTTCTGTCATAGAATCTGAGTCCTCCGAATACAACATAAGGAATAGCATTAGCAGTAAGAACACGTTCAATAATATTTGATTGTGCATTCATTCTGTAAAGAATAGCATTATCATTGAATTTTCCACCATCTTTTACTGATTTCAAAATCTGATTTGCAATGAATGATGCTTCTGAATGTTCATCAGAGGCAGAATAGAGAGTAACTTTATCGCCATTTTCTCCACTGCTCCATAATGCCTTGTCTTTTCTTGAATTATTATTTTTGATAATTGAATTTGCAGCGTTGAGAATATTCTGTGTTGAACGGTAATTCTGTTCGAGTTTTATAACCTTACAGTTTTTAAAATTCTTTTCAAAGCCTAAAATATTTCTTATATCAGCACCTCTGAATTTATATATGCTCTGGTCGTCATCTCCCACAACGCAAAGATTTCCGTGACCTGAAAGAAGTCTTATAAGCTCGAATTGAGCCATATTTGTATCCTGATATTCGTCAACCATTATATACTGATAACGTTTCTGATATTTTTCGAGTATGTCGGGGAAATCCTGAAAAAGCTCTACAGTAAGAGAAATTATATCATCGAAATCAAGGGCATTTGCAGATTCCAGTCTGTTCTGATATTCTTTAAAAATTTTTGCAATAGTAACTTTCTTGAAATCCCCGTCAGTCTGCTTTTCATACATCATAGGACTTAGAATTTTTTCTTTTGCATTGCTTATTTCATTCATTATCATTTTAGGTGGGAACATTTTATCTGATATTCCAAGGTCAGAAAGACAGGATTTTATAACTCTTAAAGAATCATCTGAATCATAGATTGTAAAATCAGAATAGTATCCAAGATTTTCAATTTCACTTCTTAAAATTCTTACACATTCCGAATGGAAAGTAGCTGCGTGGATATAACCTGCATCATCATTTCCGAGAAGTATTGAAAGTCTGTCTTTAAGTTCTTTTGCAGCTTTATTTGTAAATGTTACAGCAAGGATATTCCACGGTTTTACAGGGGATACTGCAACAATTTTTTTAAGTCTTTCGGTATCATCTGAAATACCGTCTGCATAATCCTGAAGAAATTGCAAATCGTTTTTGCTTACATCGGGAACATTTTCGTCATAATATGCATTTCCGAACATAATCATATTAGCTATACGATTTACAATAACCGTAGTTTTTCCACTTCCTGCACCTGCAAGAATCAATAAAGAACCATTTACAGAGAATACAGCCTCACGCTGACAATTATTCATTCTGTTAAAATATTTTTCTAATGCTTTTTGTTTGAGTTTAAAATAATCTGCCATTATGTGACTACTCCATTTCAATTTTTATAATTTCATAATAATATTATATCATAATTATATATATATTTAAAGAGTTTTTGAAAATCTTTAGTAAAATATATGGTTGCACTTAGGCATAAGCATCAATTGTTGTATCTGTAAATACTGGTGTGACATAGCAAATAAATTCATTGTCCAGAGTTTTTTGCAACATTTCAAGAACCTTTTCTTTTGAAGTTTCTTCAAGATGAACATACA
>JAZKXQ010000452.1:0-4924 GCA_045611725.1 Oscillospiraceae bacterium | reverse complement strand
ATGAGGTAGAACGGTATTTTCTTCGCTTAAAACGTTTCAGAAAAGTTTTTACCCGATATGACAAACTTGATTCTATTTTTATTTCCGTTATTTATCTCGCTATGATTTTTGATGCCCTTTTTATGTGAACAGGCTCTAATTGAGTTATTGTGTTTCTTAAGTCAACATCTTCATTATGTTGCAATTCAATTTCAATCTTTTTTTCTGTAAGTTCGTTATTAATGATTTCAACTCTGTTGTTAGCAATTTCAACTTGTAGTTTCATTTCTTCAAGTTGCTCTTGCAAGTTAATTATTGAATTATCCTTGCTTTCAAGCTGTCTTTTAAATTCCTGTCTTATTCGTTCCTCAGCTCCTGCATTAAGTTCCAGAGCGTGAAGAAAAGCTTGCTGAATACTGTTAAGATGTGTTTCAAAGTCTGTTATATCTGTCTTAACCTCTGTTAATATGTGCTTACTGTTATTAAGTTCATAAGCAGTTATCAGACTATTAAGGCAATCGCTCTGGTTGTCGAACTGCTCCGATAATTCTTTAAACTTGTTAAGAACTGTTTCATCAGCTCTTATACTTCTTGTTTTCATACTGTTATTGTCCATAAAATCCCACCTTTTATTATGTGTTATATTATGTTATACTGTGTTATGTTATATAATACAGTATATAATAGCATATATTTCTACAATTGTCAATCAGAAAATTACAAATTATCATTGACATTTTTGCAGAAATAGTATATACTTAGTATATACTAAAGTGAAAGGTGTTGGTTTTATGACTACTACAATTCAAAAATGGGGAAATAGTCAAGGCATTCGTATCCCAAAATATTTGTTAAATGAAATTTCTTGGAATATCGATGAGGTACTGAATATTGAAATAAAAGACGATACTATCGTTCTAAAAAAACATATCAATGTTGCAGATTATCCTGAAATAAATCTTGCAAAAATGTTTGAAGAATATCAAGAAGAATTGCCTAATTCAGAGTATGAATGGGGTGCTCCACAAGGAGAAGAAGTATGGTAAAACAAGGGGACATAATCAAAATTAATTTCAATCCACAAGCTGGTTATGAACAGTCAGGCTATAGACCTGCACTTGTCATTAGTAACAGCATAATTAATGAAAAAACTAATATGACAATTATTTGTCCAATAAGCAATACTCCTAATAAGTTCAAGGCATTTCCCTTGCATATTCCACTTGACAACCGTACTAAAACTACAGGCTGTATTTTATGTCAACATATTAAATCTCTCGATATAAATGCACGAGGTTATACAATAATTGAAACTGTTCCTGATGACATATTAAAGAGAGTTATTGCAACAATAATCGCAACGATTAAAGAATAGAAAAATCAATGTATTTTTTGATATAAAAAAACAATATTCTTGTTTATTTGTATTAAAATTATGTGGTGGAGAAAAAGAAAAAACATCATTTTTTCAAAACAAATATTGATTAAATTTGTCACTATTTTTTAATAAAAATTGGTACATTAACAGGTGTTTTGATAAAAAAAAGAACTATTGAAAAAAAGAATATTTCATTAATTGGTACTTAAAAACTAAGTAATTTTTAAGCTGTAACAATTATTTTTTGTACCGTTTAAGATAAGGTTTATTTTTTTCTAAAATCAAGGAAATAAATTACAGGGTCTGCATAGCAAGCATAGAAAAAGTAATACTTTTTCACTTTTTTTGGAAATTTGAGTTTTATTTTAAAATCAAATTTCCAAAAAAAGTTCATTAGGGGAGTCCCTAAAACCCTCAAAAATTAAGGAGAATTGCTTATGAAAAAACAGCTGATAAAGAGTGTTCGATATTCAGATGATGAATGGGAAATTATCAAACAAAAAGCCAAAAAGCTTAATATGAAAACAGGTACATATATTCAGAAAATATCAGTTGAAGGTAAGATATTAATTATCAATTCACCAGAACATCAGAGAATATTAAACGAGCTCCATAAGATAGGCTCAAACTATAATCAGATAGCACGAAGATTAAATCAGACAAATTCTATTTATTATGATGATATTAAAGATATAAAACAGGAATATGAAGATTTATGTCATATGCTGAATATTTATTTATCGACCATACAACAACAAGATATATAAAAAAAGCAAGGTCATAAAAACCTTGCAAATTGTTAATTATTATGTTATACTTATGGGTATAAGAATAGGGTGTAATGCCCTACTGTTTTACTTCTGTTTGGCGACAGAAATAAGACGCTGAAACAAAGTTACATCGACTAACTTGTTCAACTGTAAGAATACATAACACCCAAACTCTGATATAAGTATAACGGGGTTGTTGGCGTATATGCGTTGTTAGTAACTACTTTGTGGGCATATAACTCTGTTGCATTTATGGAAGATTTCAATTATTGTGTGAATTTAGCGAATAACTTTTTAACAGGATATTGGGGTATGATAAATAATCTTGTTGAAATCAGTGCAAGTGTTTCTGATGGAATAACTTTTCTTTACTGGATAATATATGTGATTATATGTGCTGTGGGTATTATTATTTTTGGAGTAATATTCGTATTTTTAGGTAAATGGACAATTGAAGCATATATGAAATATTGTGGGGAGAACATAGAAGTCAGTATATTATTAACATTGTCAAGTATGGCTATATGCATATTCTGGGCTGAACATATTCCTATAAACAGTATTTTCTTAATTCTGGGGTTAAATATAGCGTACATTATCGTACGTTGGTATATTTACGGCTATAAAGAAGCAAGAAGATAGTAATCATATATTATTATATATGTAATGTTATAGCATTACAATATTGTTATAAAATGAAAAAAATTCAAGGTTATTTTCAAAATAGCCTTGAATTTTTTTCTAAAATGTGTTATCTTATTAACAAGGGCATATCACGTTCACTACTAGTTCAGAAAAGGTCGGCAAACCTTTTTTCTGAACGCTAAAAACGAAGTTACCACAACTAACTCGAAATAGCTGCAATGTATTGCAATATACCTGTAAATCATTATATCATATGAAAAATAAAAATGCAATACATAAAAAAAAGAATTTTTTATTAAAATTTTTAAATACAGTTAGAGTAAAGTTGTAGTTTTAATAGCTATGACTTTTATTTTTTATCGAGGAGGTGAAAAAATAACAAGAAAGGAAAGAAACTGACAAATGATAAGGAAAAAGACAAAAAGACTATTAATTCAAATAGATAGAAAAAGTAAAGTTAATAAGATAAAAGGATTTTTAAATCATATTTATCAAACAAAGAAGTATGAAGCTTGTAGACAGTTATGGATAAGACATAATGATAATTTTAAGGAAGTATTTTTCTGTAAAACAGAAGAATTTTATGATAGATTAGTTAATTTTGTAGTTAATGAAAATTGCGATTATTATCTGACTTCAAATGCATTTTATGCTAATAGACGTGGGAATGAAAATATAGCGTTCATGGATAATTTTGTATTTGATTTAGATAATCATAGTCCGAATGTAAGTTCATATGATATATCACGTAGCGTTAGTCGATTATTGAGTGTACTTGAAAATGAATATAAATCTGAATTTCCATATTTTATCAGTGCAATTTCTACAACAAGAGGTGTACAGATATGGTTGCACATTGAAAGCATATCACCAAGATTAATGTTTTTATGGAAAATAGTAGCAAATCATTTTTGTGATGTACTTGAAAGAGTATGTAAGGAAGAAAATATTGATTTACAAGTGGATAGAAAGGCTTCTTGTAATGCTTCAGGATTATTCAGAATGCCGTTTACATATAACACATCAACTGGAAGATATATAGATGAAGCGATGATTGTTATTCGCAATAAGACAAAGGCGTATACAATTGATGAATTGATTGAAAAGTATAATATAGACAAGAAAAAAAGATGTTCTGATGAAAGAAATTATAAGGTTAATGATAATGAAAATGAGTCAGATGATAGCAAATATAAGCCTTTGCAATGGAAAAGAATTAAATTTATTGAAGAATATGTAGTAAATCGTAATTATGATGTTATAGGACACAGAAATGCATTAATATTTCTGTATTATAATGCTTGTGTACAAGTTATGGAGCGTTCAGAAGCTTTAGAACGAACAAAGAAATTAAATAAATCATTTAAAAAACAGTATTCAGAATCAGAGTTCAGGACAGTAATTTCAGCAGTTAATAAGAAGATATATAAGTTTACTAATGAAAGATTTTTTGCAATGTTGGATTTATCAGCAGAAGAATTAAAAAGATATAGTGAGATGTCAAAATATAAGCCGAAAGTGGATAAAGCTGAAAGAAATAAGAAAATCTTTGAGATGGCTTATAAGAGAATGACTTGTCAGCAAATTGCTGATGAAATTGGTTGTAGTGAACGTACTGTAAGAACAGTATTGAAAAATTTCGATAAATCTGAATTTCTTGCTATTCAGGTAAAAGAATTATATGCTGGTGGAAATAAAACTCAACAAGAAATTGCAGATATGTTTAACATTTCAAGAATGCAAGTATCAAGATATTTAAAAGGGTGATGTAACAAAAACGGCAAAAATTTTGTAGAAAGTATTTTTTTTAGAAATTACCCTGTCTTTTACATATATTAACATATAGAATGTTATATGTATTGGTTAAATATGGAGTTTTATATTAAAAAAAAGAAATATATGTGTTTTTTGTTGTTATAAAATATAATAGAATAAGTACCATTAGTCAACCTGACAGGACGGAACGGACTGTCAGCCTATGTTGGTGTACCTTAATTTTGGTGTTTTGAGATAAAATTGATGCCTTGTAAGGCTCTTGTATGCCTTGTAAGGCTCTTGTATGCCTTGTAAGGCTCTTATATGCCTTGTAAGGCTCTTGTATGCCTTGTAAGGCTCTTGTATGCCTTGTAAGGCTCTTGTATGCCTTGTAAGG
>JAZKXQ010000451.1:0-1860 GCA_045611725.1 Oscillospiraceae bacterium | reverse complement strand
TCGTCTACAGTAACCTTGTTTAATCCTGCCATTGGTATGACATCCTTTCATAATTAAGAAATTTTTGTGGCTGTTATTTTATTAACAACCTGTCAATATTATTTTAAACTATTTTCTTATATTTTGCAAGTGTTTTATATATAATTTAAAAAATATTTAAAATTATGTAAGGTATAAATAAACTTTTTACAAAAATCCATATTTATAATCTTAATAAAAACTCCAGTACATCTATTGAATATTCTGCAATAATAAACAATATTGTTATTGCAATTAAGATAACAAAAATATTTAAAATAATTATTCTGAATTTACTTGTCATAAAAGAAATAAATTTCATTTGAAACTTATTTTTCGGAATTATATAATTATTTATAATATTTCTGCTTATATTTTCTTTTGTCAGTCTTATGCCCAATAAAATATAGTTAATAGGAAACAGAATAAAGTATATTCCATCACCCTTAAAAAACATATTTTCTTTTAAAATATAATTATGTATCTGAAACAGATAAACTAATGAAACTACTATCCCTATAAAAATAAAATCAATACATACAACTGTTTTTAACTGAGAATAATAATCTTCAACACAAATTCCAAGTATACCCATAAATCCTGCAACGGCTGAACATAAAAATAATTTCATTGCAAATAAATTTTTAAATATATCTATTTCACATAAAAAAATATAATTAATTGTAAGATACATTCCAAGAAGTAATATTATCAAATTAACCCACATTTCAGCTATTTTCTTTTCTTTGAAAAAATTTATAATATTTAAAACTGTAAGCACAAAAGGAAGTACCAAAACTACTAAAAGTATAATATACTCCATTGTTTTTTCATCTCCTTATACAAAAAGCACTGCAAGGAAATACAGTGCTTTTTAGATTATTCTGGTAAAAGATTAATAACTGCTACTTCGGGGCGATTGTTAAATCTTGCAGGAACGGGATAATTCCCAAGTCCTGAGGTTATAAACATATTTCCTTTTGAATACTCAAAAAGCCCTTTGTCATAAACTTCCTCACTGCTACCTCTGAGTTCGGGAAACCATTCTCCGTTATAATAAGCACAGCCTATAAAGGGTATCTGTACTATTCCTCCGTGAGTATCTCCGCATATTGTAAGGTCAGTTCCAAAATTACGGTAATGACTGTACATTGGTATATGTGCAAGAAGTATGCTGAAAATATTCTTATCGGGAGGCTGAAACTCATTTTTAAGGTCAAATGTTTCGGAAAAATATACATTGTCTATTCCATAAATTTCAAGCTGATTTCCGTCAACCCATATTTTATGCTGTTTATAATCCATAACATTAACATTGCTGTTTTTCAGATTGATTATATACTCTGATTGATTATCGTGTTCACCAGGGACAAAATAAACTGTGCAGATGTCAGCAAGTGAAATTATAAAATCAGTAGTTTTCTGAATATCCTTTGAACTGCTGTCCCTTGAATACATATCCCCAAGAACAAATATAAGGTCGGGAATTTGTTTCTGAATTGTTTTATATACTTTTTTTCCGCTTACACTTATTCTGTCATAATGAAAATCACTTATAACTGCAATTTTTATGCTACTGTTTATTTTAGAACTTTCAATATTGACATCTGTCAATTTTATTGTCATATTGTTAAAATACCATACAATAAAAATTAAAAAAACAACTAATAAAAATCTTCTAAGAAAAAAATTAATCCTATATTTTATCTTTCTCTTACTATTACTTTTCATTATTTGTAATGTGAACATCAAGATGATTATATGGGATTTCTATGCCCTGACTGTCAAATTCATCTTTTATCTGTTCAAGGAGGTCAAAATTCAAATCCCAGTAATTAGCTG
>JAZKXQ010000450.1:0-3134 GCA_045611725.1 Oscillospiraceae bacterium | reverse complement strand
TAATTATATTTTAACTTTGGCATTAAGTCAAGAGAATATTATATATTTTGTCAATTATTATAAAACAGGACTCAAAAGATTGTTGAATATACTCAAACAAATTGAATGTATCTTTGTTTTTTTATTTATTATATTACATTTTTATTGTATTGTCAACAAAAAAAACTATTTTATTTTAAGAAATTGCTCTGGAACATTTTCAGAGATTATATAATCTATCACTGCCATACTGAAATCGTGAGCATATCCGCTTGAAACAGTATGTATTCCGTGACCTGCTGCCAATTCCTCGCTGTACATTGAATAAGGATATACCCTTATATTTGAATATCCTGCATCATAATGATTTATAAGAGGTATGGCTTTTACATCATCTATTATTATTTCACCTGTTACAAGGTCTTTTTCAACATTGAAATCGGCAGCTATTTCAACCATATTGAAATTATCGCTCTGAGCCGAAATAAAGTTTCCAAGTGAATAGAAAACAAAGCTCTGACCACCTTCTGCATTATCCAGATATTCCATACTCTGAACGGTATGAGGGTGATTGCCTATAATAATATTTGCTCCCCAGTCTGCAAAATCCTGAGCAAGATTTCTTCTTTCGTCATCAACTTCGTGTGTATCCTCTGTTCCCCAATGTACGCTTACTATTACGCAGTCTGAAATTTCATCTGCTTTTTCAATCTGCTCCTGCATAAGCTCTCTTTCATTTGTATAGATTATCTCAAGTTCTGAATCCTCTGGAAGTGAAAGTCCGTTTGTATACTGAGTAAAGGCAACAAATGAAAATGTTATACCATTTACCTCCATAGTGCGTATATTGTTCATATCCTCTTCATTTCTGTATGCTCCATATGCAAGAGCTTTATCCTTACGGCTGTCCCAGTAGTCCAATGAAGCCTCAAGACCTTCTGTTCCCTTGTCAAGTGTATGATTGTTTGAGATGCTGAAAACATTAACTCCCAAATCTATCATATGGTCGCCCAAAGCAACAGGTGAATTGAAAAGTGGATAATCTGACGGAGGATATATGTCATTGCATATAAGTGTTTCCTGATTAAGAATATTTATATCCCCACAGAATAAATCCTCAACATACTGATAGGCATATTCAAAATCATAACCCTGATAATCTGCCCTTGCAGCAGCCTGATTGTATATTGATGAATGGATAAGGTTATCTCCTGCTGTTACAATTCTTACAACAGGATTTTCCTGCTGTTCCCCTGTAATTAATGCAAGTTCATCTGTCTGACTCCCCGATGTAGTTTCTGCAATTCCTGTAGTTTTTGAAGTCATAATTGCATTTTCTCCTGCAACAGCCTCCTCTAAAGGCTGGAATTGTGCATCGTCCCCACAAGCCGTAGTAAAACACATAAGCAATGTTGTACAGAATAATGCTTTTAATCTTTTTCCCATATCCCTATATCTCCTTAACTGTTTCATTGTCTTTATTTCTGAATATTACAAGTTTACTTAAAGCATAATTCATTATAAGTATTACTATATTAGCAATAATTTTGAATATCATTTCATTTACTGGTGCTGAAACTCCGAACAGAGAACAGAAAAATTCGCTGAATCTATCTGCACAAAGATACATTATTACTACTTCAACACCTAATGAAGCTGCTCTTGCTGCAAAGAATGACAGCATCTGCATTACAAATCCCGTAGCTGTTTCAGTCTTATTCTTGAAAACAAATTTCTTATTTGTTATAAAAGCGAATGTAACAGAACATATCCACGATATTATGGTTGCTGCCGATACAGGAACATCAAACAACATTCTTGAGGCAAAATGCGTTCCCCAGCTTATAACTGTTGTAAGTCCTCCGAAAAATATATAAAGTATTATATTTTCATACTTCATATACAATTCCATTATTTTTCCATTCTTCATCTGTATATCTCTCCTCTGAAAATTTTTCTTTCACTATATTAACCTCATATCTCTTAAAAAGGTTGCAAAAAAAACTCATTTTCAGTAATTATAACACATTTTTCGATTCAAATCAATATAATTATGCTTTCTATAAAAATATGGTTAGAATATTTCATTAAATTTCTTGACTTTTTGGTATACAAATGATATAATTTAATTAATGAGTAGTTCATCTCATTCCATAAAATTAATTAATAAAATCGTGCAGAAAAAACCGTTCATATGCCCAGTGAACGGTTTTTTTCTCTGATATGGAGGTTTTAAAAAAATATGCAGAAAATTTTAGGATATATGCGTAAGGCTATCTATGAATATGATATGATTAAGGACGGCGACAGAATTGCCGTAGGGGTATCGGGAGGAAAAGACAGCCTTGTACTTTTAAGAGGACTTGTACTTCTTAAAAGATTTATAGGAATCGATTATGAAGTTGTAGGTATAACTCTTGACCCACAGTTCAACGGCATTGCAGGGGATTATTCTGCTGTTGAGCAGATGTGCAGGGAAATGAATACAGAATATAAAGTTATTCCTACAAACATAGGTCAGATTGTTTTTGATGTAAGAAAAGAGCCTAATCCTTGCAGTCTTTGTGCAAGAATGAGAAGGGGAGCTTTGCACGATGCTGCTATAGAATCAGGCTGTAATAAAATAGCTCTCGGTCATCATTACAATGACGCTGTTGAAACTTTTATGATGAATCTTTTCACTGAGGGAAGAATAGGCTGTTTTTCTCCTGTAAGTCATCTTACAAGAAAAAATCTCTATCTTATAAGACCTCTTGTATTTGCTCCCGAAAATGAGATTAAAAAGGCAGCGAGAAAGAATGAAATAACTGTTATAAAATCAAAATGTCCTGCTGATGGTCATACATCAAGGGAAAAAACAAAAGATTTTATAAGAGATATGGAACATCAGAGCAAAGGCTTTACAGACCGAATTTTCGGAGCTATGAGGAGAGCTGATATTGATGGCTGGGCAGGTAAAAAATATCAGGATTATCATTCACATCATAAAGAATAGTAAAAGTTTTTTATTAATTAACGTGAGTTCGACAAGAAAAAATCAGCCAACAAGGCATAAAAAATCCTTTATTTCCTCATTTTCAGAAAATACAGTAGGCTTTTTAGGTAAAAAAGAGTATGCAGCCAGAGCAGAAAGTAGATTAACAAGGAAATTATCA
>JAZKXQ010000449.1:0-4776 GCA_045611725.1 Oscillospiraceae bacterium | reverse complement strand
TTTCGCTGTCATAAAGACAGCGACCAAAGGCTTTGCCTTTGGAATCCATTCGCTTTTTGAAAAAAGCGAAATCAAAAACTATTAATTTGTTGTAAAGCTAAGTAAAATTTATTATTTATTGGCTCGGCAACTTTAATTTGAAAGATAATATCAAATAAATACATTTTTACAATGTCAAGCTTTTTTCAAAAAAGCGTGAAAAGGAGAGTGAATATAATGCCATTACCAATAGTTGCTGTTGTGGGACGTCCTAATGTCGGAAAGTCTACGCTTTTCAACAAGCTTATAGGTAAACGTCTTTCAATAGTTGAAGATACTCCAGGAGTTACAAGGGATAGAATTTATTCAAAATGCGAATGGCGTAGCAGAGAATTTATGGTCGTTGATACAGGTGGTATTGAACCTGATACAGACGATATTATTCTTGCTCAGATGAGAAGACAGGCAGAGGTTGCCATTGAAAAGGCTGATGTAATAGTATTTGTTACAGATGTAAAATGTGGTGTGACTTCTGACGATTATGCCATTGCTGAAATGCTTCAGAAAAGTGGTAAGCCTATTGTTTTATGCGTTAATAAATGTGATACCATAGGCGAGATTCCTATGGAGGTATATGAATTTTATAATCTCGGACTTGGTGACCCATATCCTGTTTCCTCAGTTCACGGTCACGGTACAGGCGATATGCTTGATGAGATTATGAAATATTTCCCCGATGATGCTACAGAGGATTATTCCGATGAATATATCAAGGTTGCTGTAATCGGTAAGCCAAACGTTGGAAAATCATCTCTTATAAACAGAATTTCAGGGGAAGAAAGAGTTATTGTATCAAATATTGCAGGTACTACAAGAGATGCTACAGATACAATAATTGAGAATGAAAGCGGAAAATTTGTATTTATAGATACTGCTGGTATCAGAAAAAAATCCAAAGTAAATGAAAAAATAGAGCATTACAGTGTTTTGAGAGCTTATATGGCTGTTGACAGGGCTGACGTATGCGTTATAGTAATTGACGCAGAAGTTGGATTTACCGAACAGGATTCAAAAGTTGCAGGTTATGCTCACGAACAGGGTAAAGCCTCAATTATAGCAGTAAACAAATGGGACGCTATAGAAAAGAATGACAGGACTATGGACGAATACAGGAAAAAGCTTGAAAATGATTTCAGCTTTATGTCATATGTTCCTATGATTTTTATTTCTGCAAAGACAGGTCAGAGAGTTAATCAGCTTTATGATATGATAAAAGATGTCAATGAAAAAAATTCAATGAGAATTTCCACAGGTATGCTTAATGATGTACTTTCATATGCTACAACAAGAGTTCAGCCTCCATCTGATAAGGGAAAACGTCTTAAAATTTATTATATGACTCAGGCATCAACAAAACCACCTACATTTGTAACATTTGTAAATAAATCGGATTTATTCCATTTTTCATATCAGAGATACATTGAAAATCAGATACGTTCAACTTTTAATCTTGATGGTACTCCTGTAAGATTTATAGTTCGTGAACGTGGTGATAAGTAATTTTTTAAGGAGATAATTCTGTATGCTCAGATTTGTTATCGCATTTTTTCTTACTGCTGTTATTTCATATCTACTTGGAAGCTGTAATTCAGCAATAATAACAGTAAAATTAATGAAACACGTTGATATAAGAGAGTATGGCAGTAAAAATGCCGGACTTACAAATACTTTAAGATGTTTTGGAAAAAAATGTGCATTGTTTACGCTTATAGGTGACTTGCTCAAAGGTGTAATTGCAGTATTCATAAGCAGAGGGATTTTCAATTTGCTTGATATAGGCATAGGTGCAAATGATGATACAAGATGCATAGGATACGTTGCAGGAATTTTTGCTGTGCTTGGTCACGTTTTCCCGATATACTATAATTTCAAGGGAGGAAAGGGAATACTTGTTACAGCTGCGATAATACTTGCAGTAGACCCTCTTTCATTCCTTATAGTATTTTCAGTATTTGTAATTATTCTTGCAATTTCAAAATATGTTTCACTTGCCTCAATAACATCATCTGCCTTATATCCAATAGTAACATTTGTTACCCAGTATATGAGAAATTCATATACAACTCAGGAGGCTGTTATAAATACGGTACTTGCAGGGATAACAGCATTTATGCTTATATATATGCACAAAAGTAATATTGAACGTCTTAAAAACGGAAATGAAAATAAATTTTCATTCGGAAGTAAAAAGGATAAGTAAAAAAATGAACCCGAGAATTTTACAATTTTTCTCGGGTTTTTATATTTATTCAGTATATTCTGTAACAATCATTAAAATTTTTAATGCATCAAATGAGGAGATTTTCCCATCTCCATCTAAATCGGCAAGTTCTATCTGATATTCTGTAAATTCATTTAAATTTATAACATTCTGTAAAACATTGAGAGCGTCTGTTGAAGAAATTTCTCCGTCATAGTCCATATCTCCCAATGATGTATAGTGAGTTTTAGCTTGTGTGAAACAGTGATTATCTTCTCCGTGACATACAACGTATTCAACATATACATAATCATTCCAGTTTTCTTCGGTACCTTTATAGTATACATCTTTTAAGGCGTTACATTCTCCGAAAGCACCATAGCCAACGTGCGTTTTAACAGGAATTTTTATAGATGTAAGCTCATTACAGCCATAAAAAGCATAGCTGGAAAGTGTTGATATTGTGTCAGTGATTATAATATCTATTATTTTGGAATGTGCAAATGCATAGCTTCCCATTTCAGTTATATTTTCATTTAAAATTATTTGTTCAAGATTAGCACCCTCAAAAGCAGATGATGCTATTGTTTTTACGCTTTCGGGAATTTCATAACAAGATGATTGTATTGCTTTTGGATAGCTGATAATAGTTTCCTTTGATGAATCGAAAAGTATTCCGTCAACACTGCAAAAATTATTATTACCTGTTGCAACATTAATTTTTTGCAGTGAATCACAATCATCAAATGGATTTCCGGTTATTGAACTTACATTCTTTGGAATTGTAATTTCTTCAAGCAAATCGCAGTTAGAAAAAGAAGCTACCTCCATTGTTTCAAGACTATCTGGCAGAACAATGCTTTTCAATGATTTGCAATTATAAAAAGCACTGTTTTTTATTTCAGTTACACTATTGGGGATTGTTATGCTTTCAAGTGAAGTACAGCCACTGAACAGACCTTTATTTAATGTTGTTAAATTTTCAGAAATTTTAATATCTTTTAATGATTCACAGCCTTTAAAAGCATAATCTCCTATTTCGGTTACACTGTCGGGGATTGTTATGCTTTCAAGTGATGTACAGCCATTGAACAGACCTGTATTTATTGTTGTTAAATTTTCAGACATTGTAACATTTTTTAATGATATACAGTCCTCAAAAGCATAATTTTCTATTTCAGTTAAACTATCAGGGATTATTATACTTTCAAGTGAAGCACAGCCACCAAATGTGCTTGAGCCTAAATTAATCATACTTTCTGAAAGTTTTACATTTTTTAAGGCTTTGCAATATGCAAATGTTTGATTTGACAATGAAATAACGCTGTCGGGTAAAGAAATACTTTCAAGAGAGTCACATTTAAAAAATACTCTGGTTTCAAGTGTTTCAAGACTTTCAGAAAATTTTATATATTTAAGTTTTCCGCACGAATAAAAACATTCACATTTTAGGGTTGTTACGCTGTCTGCCAAAGTTATATCTTCAAGTGCTTCAAATTCATAAAATGCATATTCTCCTACGGTAGTTACACCATCTTCAACTATTACGGATTTTATATAGCTTCTGTATGCAAACCAAGGAGAATTAATTGAATAATCTGAATATGAGTATTCAAAATCCGTCATAGCACCTGTACCACTGATTGTAAGAGTTCCTGTTTCAGCATCAAAATTATATGTACAGTTTTCACCACATACTCCACTGTCATCTTTCAAATCTTTGTATACATAATGAATATTAGCTTTTGTAAGAGATTCATTACAATTAACATATTCAAAGCCGGATTGATACACAAAACAATTAATAATAGAATCCCATTCTTTAGCTGTACCATCAAAATAAATGTCCTTGACAGCGTTGCAGTTTTCAAATGCATATTCTTCAACTATTGAACCTGCACAAAGATGTATTGTTTCCAATGAAGTACAGTCTTTGAATGCACAGTAATTTATAATGCAATCACTGTTAAGCTTTAAAGTTTTCAGTGAACTGCAATTAAAGAATGCACTGTCAGATATTGATTGTAAACTTTCCGGAGTTTCTATAGTCTGTAAGCTTGTGCAGTTTGAGAATGCATTGTAATTAATATAAAGAACAGAATCAGCCATTTCTACAGTTTCAAGATTTATACATTCGCTGAATGAATAATTTCCTATTGAAGTTACTCCATCTTCAATTACAACTTTTTTTATGGAATCTTTGTAATCATTCCACGGTGCAGAGTTACTTGAATAATAATCCATAGAACCTGTACCACTGATTGTAAGAGTTCCTGTTTCTTCATCAAAATTATATGTACAATTTTTACCGCATAAATTTTCTGATACTGCAACAGTTTCTTCAGTTGCAGAGATATTCAGTATCTTTACAGGGCAGGAGTATGAGCATATTAAAGTCAATGCTGTAATTCCTGCAATAATATTTTTAAAATTCCCTTTTTTCATTGTAATATCCCTCCCGAATTTCTATATATATCTAATATAGCATAATTTTTATAAAAAATCAACTATTTATTCACACTTCTTATAATATATGA
>JAZKXQ010000448.1:0-2912 GCA_045611725.1 Oscillospiraceae bacterium | reverse complement strand
CGCAGGAATCCTTGAAAGGATTACAGAACCTGAAAGATTTATTCAGTTCAGAGTTTCGTGGGTTGATGACAATGGCAAGGTACAGGTAAACAGAGGATACAGAGTTCAGTTCAATTCTGCAATAGGCCCATACAAGGGTGGTATCAGACTTCATCCGTCTGTATGCTCATCAGTTATCAAGTTCCTCGGTTTTGAACAGATTTTCAAGAATGCTCTTACAACACTCCCAATGGGTGGTGGTAAAGGTGGTTCAGACTTTGACCCTAAGGGTAAATCTGATGGAGAAATTATGCGTTTCTGCCAGAGCTTTATGACAGAGCTTAGCAAACATATTGGTGCTGATACTGACGTTCCTGCTGGTGATATTGGTACAGGTGCAAGAGAAATCGGTTATATGTTCGGTCAGTACAAAAGACTCAGAAACGAGTTTACAGGAGTTCTCACAGGTAAACACCTTACAAGTGGCGGTTCACTTGCAAGAACAGAAGCTACTGGCTATGGTCTTTGCTACTTTACAGCTGAAATGCTTAAAACTATGAAGAATGATTCATTTGAAGGCAAGACAGTTGTTATTTCAGGTTCAGGAAATGTTGCTACTTATGCAGCTCAGAAAGCTACTGAACTTGGTGGTAAGGTTGTTGCCCTCTCTGACTCAAACGGTTATATATATGATGCTGAAGGCATTAAGCTTGATGTTGTTAAGCAGATTAAAGAAGTTGAAAGAGGAAGAATCAAGGAATATGCTGAAAGAGTTCCTGGTTCAGTTTATACAGAAGGTTGCAGAGGTATCTGGACTATCAAGTGTGATATTGCACTTCCGTGTGCTACTCAGAATGAACTTGACGCTGAAGGTGCTCAGGCACTCGTAGATAACGGCGTATTCGCTGTTGCTGAAGGTGCTAATATGCCATCAACTCCAGAAGCTATTGAAATTCTTCAGAAAAATGGTATCCTCTTTGGACCTGCAAAGGCTGCTAATGCTGGTGGTGTTGCTGTTTCAGGTCTTGAAATGTCACAGAACTCACAGAGATATTCGTGGTCATTTGAAGAAGTTGATGCTAAACTCAAGAACATTATGGTTACTATCTTCAATGACGCTTATAAGGCTGCTGAAGAATATGGTGCAAAGGGCAACCTCGTTGCAGGTGCTAATATTGCAGGATTCCTCAAGGTTGCAAACGCTATGATTTGGCAGGGCGTTTCATACTAATCTAAAAATTAGTATTTGTTGTAAAAATTACTTTAATATAAAAAATCCTCAGTCTTTAAACTGGGGGTTTTTTTTATCCTTATAAAAAAGTCTGAATTACAATTAATCAAATTGCAATTCAGACTTTAACACATTAAGCGAATTTTTCTTTTAAACCAAGTATAAATAATACAACAATTATTACAGGCATTACATATGTCATATACCCTCTCATAAATTCAGCAACTTTTAATCCTTCTCCCTCATTAGCTTCAGCTTTAAAATTTTTCCAGCCCCAGCCATATCTTGTTGTACAGAATAATACAAAGACAATAGAACCTATCGGAAGAAAAATATTACTTACTATGAAATCTTCCAAATCCATTATATTACTTCCCTCTCCGAATGGAGTAAATCCACTTAGAATATTAAAACCAAGAACACAAGGCAAAGAGAGTATAAACATTGCGATACCATTTATTATACAGACTTGTTTTCTGCTCCAGCCTGTAAGCTCACAGGTACAGGATATAATATTTTCAAATACGGCAAATATTGTAGAAAGTGCAGCAAATGACATAAATACAAACAACAGACTTCCCCATAATCTTCCAAGAGGAATGTTATTGAATACATTAGGAAGCGTTATAAATATAAGTCCAGGGCCACTACCAACTTCCACATTATAGGCAAAACACGCAGGGAATATTATAAGTCCAGATGTTATAGCTACAAATGTGTCAAGAAGTGCTACATTCACAGATTCCCCAAGGAGAGAGCGTTCTTTTCCGATGTAACTTCCGAAAATAGCCATAGAACCTATTCCTATACTTAAAGTAAAGAATGCCTGATTCATAGCGGCAACAATAACTTTTCCTACGCCTACTGATTTCATCTTTTCAAGGTCTGGTATAAGATAAAATTTAAGTCCCTCGGCACCTCCCTCCATAAAGATACTATTAACTGCAAGTATAATCATAATAAAAAACAAAGCTATCATCATTACTTTAGTTATTCTTTCAAGACCTTTCTGCACTCCTGCAGAGCATACTGCAAAGCCTATTACAACAACCAATGCCATATAAAAAGTCATTGAAACGGGGGCTACAAGTACGTCTGAAAATACATTTTCAATCTGTTCAGGATTAAGTCCCTGAAATTTTCCCGAAGCCATTAATACAAAGTATTGGAACATCCACCCCGAAACAGTTGTATAAAACATCATCAGAAGGTAATTTCCGACCATTGAAGCATATCCGTGAATATGCCATTTCTGTCCCTTTTTTTCAAGTGCCTGATAAAGTCCCACAGGACTTTTCTGACTTGCACGACCTAATGCAAATTCCATAGTCATTGCAGGAACTCCCATTATAAGCAGGAAAAAAATATATATCAGTACAAAAGCACCGCCTCCGTACTGACCTGTTATATACGGGAATTTCCATACATTTCCTATACCGATTGCACAACCTGCACTGAGAAGAATAAATCCCAGTCGGCTTTTAAGATGTTCTCTTTCCATTATTCAAATCCTTTCTAATACATCTACAACAGTAGAAATTAGGTAAAAATATATATTTTTTTACCTGCAATTACTTTTGATATACTTACACTATCTTTATACTTGTATGTTGAAATTTTTTAGCCTGTAAGTAAGTATAAAAAGTTTTAAGCATTTCAAAAGTTTTCTGTATTAAAAATTATATTATATTCAATGAATAAT
>JAZKXQ010000447.1:0-15362 GCA_045611725.1 Oscillospiraceae bacterium | reverse complement strand
AACAGGAAGTCTTGAATAAGCAGTCTCAGCAAACACCGAAGCGATTTCTTCCTTTGAAGCAGAAACAGGGACTGCTGTTATATTAATTCGTGGGGTAAGTATGTCAATTGCCTCCTGTTCGGCAAATTCAACAGCATTTCTTATCAAAGTGCCTTCATCTTCATTAATACCGCCGTCATTCTGAGCTTCCTTGACTATAGAAAGGAGTTCTTCTTCTGTTATTCCATTATCCTTCTCAGTTTTAAAAATAAGTGAAAGAAGCTTTTTCCATTGTCTGAATATAAAATTAAAAGGCGTTAAAATTATCAAAAACAATTTAAGCAAAGGAGCTGAAAACATAGCGAATTTTTCAGGGGATTCCTTAGCAATACTTTTAGGAGAGATTTCTCCGAAAATAAGCACTACAATTGTAGTTACAACCGTTGACACGGTAGGACCTGCCTCATCGCCGAGCATATTTACAAAAAGAACAGTAGCAAGTGAGGCACTTAAAATATTAACAATATTGTTTCCAATAAGAATTGTTGAGAGAATATTGTCATAATTTTCAGACATATTCATTACAAGCTGAGCTTTTTTATTTCCTTTTTCAGCCATATTTTTCATTCTTATTCTGTTAAGAGATAAGAACGCTGTTTCCGTAGCTGAAAAATAAGCAGACATTACAACGCAAAAAATAATAATTGCAAGTGATATACCATCAGTTCCCATAAATAATCCTTTCACATAAACATTAATTTAAAAAGTTTTTATATCATTCCATTGAATTACTGATGATTACATTACATACAACTCCTTTCTGATAAAACAAAAAAGGAGATAATGCAGTAAAAGACATAACAGAAAAAACAGTTATGCCTTGATATATACCTTATGCAGTTGTTGTCAGCCTCGTTATTACTATCGGCATCGTCCAATTATCACACGCTCCATTTTTTTTATTTTTTATGATTATATCATATATATTTATAAATGTCAAGCAATATTCCAAAAGTTGATTTTTAATTATGTTTATGATATAATGAAAAAATACGATTAATAATAAAAAACAAAGGAATTTTTTAATGGTCAGACAGAAAAATTTTTCACATTGTTTAATTGTACTTGTGATTTTAGCTTTTTTATCTTTACTACTTACAGGCTGTGGTAGTCAAAAGACTGAAAAAAAGCAAATCCAAAGTATTGATGACCTTTCGGGAGCAGTAATAGGAGTACAGCTTGGAACTACGGGAGATATTTATGCCTCGGATTATGAAAAGGAAGGTTCTGTAATTGAACGCTTTACCAAATCGGCAGACGCTGTACAGGCTCTTAAACTGGGGAAAATTGATTGTATTGTAATAGATAAATCACCAGCAGAGGCTTTTGTTGAAAATAATCCCGAACTTTCAATACTTGAGGAGGATTTTGCTGTTGAGGAATATGCAATCTGTATTTCAAAGCAAAATTCTGAACTTAAAGAGAAAATAAATTCTGCAATAGCTCAGATTAAAGAAAATGGAACTCTTGAAAATATAATAAATAATTATATAGGAGATTCCACAAAAGGTCAGTTTCCTTATGTATCGCCTGAAAATGTTGACAGAAGTAATGGTGTTTTGAAAATTGCAACCAATGCAACCTTCGAGCCGTATGAATACCGTGAGGGTGGTAAAATTACAGGTATTGACATTGATATGGCATATGCTATAAGCGATATTCTTGGAATGTCAGTTGAAATAGTTGATATTGAATTTGATAGTATTATAAGCTCTGTACAATCGGGAAAATCTGATATAGGCGTATCGGGTATGACAGTTACCGAGGACAGACTTAAAAGCATTGACTTTACAGATTCATATACAACTGCTACTCAGGTAGTAATAGTAAACAACAATGCAGGAATTGCGGGATTAAGTTTTGCTGATAAATTTCACAATAACTTTATCAAGGATAATCGTTGGCAGTATATTACAAATGGTTTGCTTGTAACATTACAGATAAGTTTCTGTGCTGTCATTATAGGTGTAGTCTTTGGATTTATCATAGCAATTTTAAGAAGTACCTGCGACAAGACTGGAAAATATAAATTTGTTAATTTTATTCTTAAAACATACCTTACAATAATAAGAGGTACTCCTGCAATGGTACAGCTTCTTATTATATACTATGTAATATTTGCTTCAGCAAATGTAAATAAAGTCCTTGTAGCTATAATAGCATTCGGACTTAATTCTTCGGCATATATAGCTGAAATAGTAAGAGCAGGTATAATGTCCGTTGACAGTGGTCAGTTTGAGGCTGGAAGAAGTCTTGGATTTACCTATAAACAGACAATGCAGTATTTTATTATACCACAGGCTTTTAAAAATGTACTTCCTGCACTCTGCAATGAATTTATAGTTCTTATAAAGGAAACTTCAATTTCAGGATATATAGGAATTATGGATTTGACCCGTGGAGGAGATTATATACGCAGTCGTACTTATGAAGCATTTATGCCGTTGATAGCTGTTGCTGTGGTTTACCTTATACTGGTAGCAATACTTACGTGGCTTGTGTCAAAACTTGAAAAGAGGCTGAAAACCGATGAAAGATAACATTGTAATACAGGTTAGGAATTTAAAGAAATCATTCGGAGATTTAAATGTTTTAAATGGAATATCGACCGATATAAAAAGAGGAGAAACAGTAGTAATACTCGGCCCTTCGGGTTGCGGAAAATCTACATTTCTGAGATGTCTTAATCTTCTTGAACAGCCTGATGACGGGCATATTCTGCTTGACGGAATTGATTTGATGAATTCGAAAACAAATATAAATGAACAGCGTGAAAAGATGATGATGGTTTTCCAGCATTTCAATCTTTTTCCTCATCTGAGCATACTTAAAAATCTTACTATCGCACCAATAAAGTTAAAAGGTAAATCAACTGAGGAAGCTGAAAAAAAGGCAATGGAACTGCTTGAAAGGGTAGGACTTAAAGATAAAGCAAATTCTTATCCCAATCAGCTTTCAGGAGGACAGAAACAGCGTGTAGCCATATGCAGAGCCTTGGCAATGGAACCTGAAGTAATACTTTTTGATGAGCCTACTTCAGCACTTGACCCTGAAATGGTAGGGGAAGTGCTTGAGGTTATGAAACAGCTTGCAGGAAGTGGAATTACAATGATATGTGTTACTCACGAAATGGGATTTGCAAAGGAGGTTGCCTCAAGAGTAATATTCCTTGACAAAGGAGAAATAGCAGAGGACGATACTCCACAGGAAGTATTTTCTAATCCTAAACACCCACGACTTAAAGAATTTTTATCAAAAATAGTGTAGAGGAAGAATTTAAAATGCAGGATCGTGAAACTTGTGCATATTATTTCTATGATGAAAACTGGGAATGTTATGTCTGTGAAATGAATCTTGATGAAGATGAATATGCAAGATATATTCAGGGACACTATAAAAAATGCCCTTATTATCGAGATGGTGATGAATATAAAATCGCAGGTAAACAATAATTTTTATAAAATATGAAAAATTCATAAAAAATTCATTTACTTTTCAGTTTATATATGATATAATATAGCCTGTACCGTTCACTTGGAGTATGGATAATGCCCTTTGGGGAGTTTTACCTGCCTTATTCTATGTTTTCGGTTAAATATTTAAAGAGGTGAATTTATTATGATGCGTAGAGAAGAAAAAACAGCTGTTATCGAAGCTAACAGAAAGCACGATACTGACACAGGTTCTCCTGAAGTTCAGATTGCTATTCTTACAAAGAGAATTAATGACCTTAATGAACATCTTAAGGTTCATAAGAAAGACCATCATTCAAGAAGAGGTCTTCTTAAAATGGTTGGTAAAAGACGTAACCTTCTTGCTTACCTTAAGAAGAAGGACATCGAAAGATACCGTGCTACTATCAGCAAACTCGGTATCCGTAAGTAATTGTTTTTATTTATCTGACAAGAGAGGCAGTCCGGAGAAATCCGTCTGCCTTTTGTCAATATCAAAAATATAATCGGGTCGATTTCAGAAGCTGGAGGATAGAGAGCAGAATACTTTATTCTGTTTTTTCTCGTCTGTCTTCTGTTATCTGACCTCTGATTGCATATAATATTCTTTGTGGAGGTTTCTTAATTATGTTTGAAAATTATAGAACTTTTAAAACAACATATGCAGGTCGAGAACTTGTTGTTGAAACAGGCAAAACTTGTGGACTTTCAAATGGTTCTTGCTGGGTTCGTTATGGCGAAACAGTAGTTATGGCAAATGTTACTGCAAGTGCAAAGCCAAGAGAGGGCGTTGACTTTTTCCCTCTTTCAGTTGATTATGAAGAACGTCTTTATGCAGTAGGTAAAATCCCAGGTTCTTTTATGAAGCGTGAAGGCAAACCATCTGAAAAGGCTATTCTTACTTCAAGAGTTGTTGACCGTCCTATCAGACCTCTTTTCCCTAAGGATATGAGAAATGATGTTTCAGTTGTTATGACTGTACTTGCTGTTGAACCTGACAATTCACCCGAAATTACAGGTATGATTGCAACTTCTATTGCTCTCTCTATTTCCGATATTCCGTGGAATGGACCTATCGCAGGAATAAGCGTTGGTCTTGTTGATGGAAAAATAGTTCTTAATCCTACTCTTGAACAGAGAGCTAAAAATGACCTTAATCTTACAGTTGCAGGTTCAATGGAAAAGATTGTAATGATTGAAGCCGGTGCTAATGAAGTTGATGAAGATACAATGCTTGAAGCAATCCTTACAGGTCACGAAGAAATTAAAAAGTTTGTTGCATTTATCAGTGATATTCAGAAGGAAATAGGCAAACCTAAGTTTGAATTTGAATCACAGGAAGTTGACCACGATATGTTTGACGCTATTGAGGCTTTTGCTGCTGAAAGAGTTGCATTTGCTCTTGATACTGATGATAAGAATATCCGTGAAGAAAGACTTAATCCTATAAAAGATGACATTCATAATGAATTTGATGAAAAATATCCTGAACAGATAGCTATGATTGATGAATGTATCTATAAATTACAGAAGAAAATTGTAAGAAACTGGCTTTATGAAGGTAAGCGTGTTGACGGCAGAGGTATTGATGAAATACGTCCTCTTGCGTCTGAAGTAGGACTTCTTCCAAGAGTTCACGGTTCTGGCTTGTTTACAAGAGGTCAGACTCAGGTTCTTACAATAGCTACTTTAGGGCCTGTAAGCGATTCACAGAAAATTGATGGTCTTGACGAAGAAGCTACAAAGAGATATATGCATCATTATAATTTCCCATCATATTCAGTAGGTGAAACAAAGCCAAGCAGAGGCCCTGGAAGACGTGAAATAGGTCACGGTGCTTTGGCAGAACGTGCTTTAGAGCCTGTAATTCCATCTGTTGAAGAATTTCCTTATGCACTCAGACTTGTTTCAGAGGTTCTCTCATCAAATGGTTCAACATCACAGGGTTCAATATGCGGTTCAACTCTTGCCCTTATGGACGCAGGCGTTCCGATTAAAGCTCCTGTTGCAGGTATTTCCTGTGGTCTTATCACAAAGCCTGACAGCGATGAATTTATGACAATGGTTGATATTCAGGGTCTTGAAGACTTCTTCGGAGATATGGACTTCAAGGTTGGAGGTACTCATAAGGGTATCACAGCAATTCAGGTTGATATAAAAGTTGATGGTCTTACACCTGCAATTATAAAGGAAGCATTTGAAAAGACAAGAAAAGCGCGTCTTTATATTCTTGATGAAATTATGCTTAAAGCTATTCCTGAACCAAGAGCTACAGTAAATAAATACGCACCAAAGATGGTTCAGACTAAAATTCCTGTTGATAAAATCCGTGATGTAATCGGTCAGGGAGGAAAGGTTATTCAGAAAATTTCTGCTGACTGCAATGTAAAGATTGATATTTCTGAAGAAGGTAATGTATTTATCGCAGGTATTGATAACGAGCTTACACAGAAGGCACTTCAGATTGTTCAGACTATTGCTCTTGACCCAGAAATCGGTGCAATATATAAGGGCAAAGTTGTAAGAATTATGCAGTTTGGTGCATTTGTTGAAATTGCTCCTGGAAGAGATGGTCTTGTTCATATTTCCAAGCTTGACAATACAAGAGTTGCAAAGGTTGAAGATGTAGTTTCAGTAGGCGATGAAATTGTTGTAAAAGTTATGGAAATTGATAAACAGGGCAAGATAAGTCTTTCAAGAAGAGATGCACTTGCAGACCTTAAAGCTAATAAGTAATAATTAATTTGTCAATATATAGAAAGGACGCTTTATTATCAGCGTCCTTTTGGTGTTATCTGTATGAATAAGAAAAAGATAATTTCATTTATTCCTGTATTGCTTATAATGATTGCGATTTTTATATTTTCATCTCATAATGGAAATGAGTCAAGTGAAATAAGCAGTACATTATCTCTTAAATTACAGGAAATTCTTGACTTTTTAAGAGAATATCAGATTTTTGAAAATCTTGAGCATATACTGAGAAAATCTGCACATTTTATTATATATACTGCATTGGGATTTTTTATGTTTCTGCATATGAAATCCTATAATATTTCGCAAAAAATAAGGTTTATTATTTCTTTGGTATTCTGTTTTTGTTATGCTGTTTCAGATGAAATACATCAGCTTTTTGTTGAGGGAAGAAGTGGTCAGTTTTCAGATGTTCTTCTTGATACATCGGGTTCACTTACAGGAATTATTATTATTTTCCTGATTTTAAGAATTTCTGATAAAAAAACAGGGGAAAATTAATTCCCCTGCCTGTAATTTACAGAATATTATTTTATGCTTCAATAAATTCCTGCATAATTTTATGACCTGTTGAAATATAATAACCTGTGTCCTTTGCAGTTTTTTCATTGAACGTATCAACGCCATTGAAATCCTTAACACTGCTGTAGATAAAGAATGGTATCGGGTCGTTGGTATGAGTTTTAAGTGCAAGAGGAGTTGCGTGGTCAGGTGTTACAAGTACCTTGAAATCTCCCATTTTTCTTAATTCTTCTACTACAGGAGCAAGAATTTTTCTGTCAATAAGTTCGATTGCCTTAACTTTGTTTTCTGTTTCATTTCTGTGACCACATTCATCAGGTGCTTCAACGTGGATATAAACAAAATCCTGTCCGTTTTTAAATTCATTTATGGCAGCCTGTGCTTTGCCTTCAAAATTAGTATCAATATATCCTGTTGCTCCTTCTACTTCAACAACATTCATATTTGAAAATTTCCCGATTCCTTTGAGGAGGTCAACAGCTGAAATCATTGAGGATTTAAGTCCATATTTTTCCTTGAAATCATCAAGCTCTGCACGAACTCCCTCGCCCCAGAGCCAGATACTGTTTGCAGGTCTTAAACCTTTTTCAATTCTTGCTTTGTTTACAGGGTGTTCTTTAAGTAAATCATATGATTTTTTCATAAGGTCATAAAGTTTTTCAGCATTTTTATGTTCAGGTACATATTCCTTTACAGGTTTTCCTGTAATATCGTGTGGAGGTGTGAGATTTCCTATGTCAAGTGTTCCATTATTCCATATAAGGCAATGACGATAGCTTACTCCACTATAGAATTTAAATTCTTCGTTGTTAAGATTTTCTGCAAGGTATTCAATAAGTACTTTTGCTTCTTCGGTTGAAATGTCATCTGCACAATAATCAAGAATTGTCTTATCTGAATATTCTGCTTCATCTGTAACAGTGACAAGATTGCATCTTAAAGAAACATCTGTTGACAGCATATCAATACCGATACTTCCTGCCTCAAGAGGTGAACGTCCTGTATAATATTTTTCGGGGTCATATCCAAGTACTGAAAGATTTGCTACATCACTTCCAGGCTTCATACCATCAGCAACAGTCTTTACAAGACCTGTTTTTGCAGTTTTTGCGAGTTTATCCATATTTACTGAATTTGCAGCCTCAAGGGGAGTTTTTCCTCCAAGGGATTCAACAGGATAATCAGCCATACCATCGCAGAGAACAACAAGGTATTTCATAATTTTTATTACTCCTTTGAAAGTAAAATTTAATCGGTATTTTATACCGTTCAGATTATATTTTATCATATTTTTTTTAATTTTTCAATTAATTTGTTAATTTTTTTAAAATAAAAAAGGGTTTTTTGATTTATAATGAGTATAATTATATGTATACAGAAAATTTATTGAGGAATGAGGTGTTTTTTTGTCATTGCCTGATGATTTTCTTTACAAGCTGAAAGAAAATAATCCAATAGAAACGGTTATGTCGTCTTATACAAATCTCATACGACAGGGACGTGATTATGTATGTCTTTGTCCTTTTCATTCTGAAAAGACACCTTCTTGCAGGGTTTATACAAGTGACCCTCATTTTTATTGCTTTGGTTGTGGTGCAGGTGGAGATGTAGTAACATTTATAAAACGTGCAGAAAATCTTGAGTATATGGAGGCAATAAGATTTCTTGCAGAAAAATGTGGTATGCAAGTTCCAGAAGATGAGAAAAACAAACAGCAATTTAATTTCCGAAAAAGAATATATGAAATAAACAGAGAAACGGCAAGATTTTTTTATAAAAATCTTGTTTCGGGAAATGATAAAAGAGGATTACTGTATTTTTCTTCAAGAAAATTACGCCCTGAAACTGTTAAGAAATATGGTCTTGGATTTGCTCCGGATAGTTGGGATAGCCTTTATAAACATCTTTGCTCCTTGGGCTTTTCAGATTATGAAATAGTTACCTCAAATGTTTGCAGAAGAAGTAATAGAAATCCTGAAAGAATTTACGATTCTTTCAGAAACAGAGTTATTTTTCCAATTATTGATTTGAGAGGAAATATTATTGCATTCGGAGGTCGTGTGCTTGATGTAAGTCTTCCAAAATATATAAATTCTTCGGATACTCCTGTTTTTAATAAAAGCAGAAATCTATTTTCATTGAATTTTGCTAAAAATTCATCTTCAAAGCGTCTTATTCTTGCAGAAGGCTATATGGACGTAATAGCTCTTAATCAGGCAGGTTTTGAGAATACAGTTGCAACTCTGGGAACTGCTCTTACTCAGGAACAGGCGAGAATTATGAGAAATTATGCCGATGAAGTAGTTATTGCCTATGACAGTGACTCGGCAGGTCAGACAGCTACACAGAGGGCTGTAAATCTGCTTGGCAATGTGGGGATTACAGTTAAGATTATCAAAATGGAAGGGGCAAAAGACCCCGATGAATATATAAAAAAATATGGTGTGGAACGTTTCAGATTACTTCTTGACCATTCAGATGGAGCTGTTAATTTTCAGCTTGGGAAATGCCGTGAAGGTCTTGACATTAATTCTGATACTGGAAAAGTTGAGTTTTTAAGGCGTTCTTCAAAAGTTCTTGCTGAAATCTCGAATCCATTGGAAAGAGATGTCTACATATCCAGAACAGCAAATGATTGTGGGATAAGTGTGGAAGTCCTTAAAGCTAATATAGAGATTCAGCTTAAAAGAAAAAATTATTCAAAAAAACAAAATCAATGGCGTACTGTAAAAAATACTCAGGTTATGCGTGATGTAATAAATCCTGAAGCTGATGTTTATCCAAAGGAATCAAAAGCAGAGGAGATGCTTATTGTATATCTTTTAAGAAATCCAGATAAGCTTGAAGAAATCGATATGCTTATAACTCCCCAGGATTTTTTAACATCTTTTAACAGACGTGTTTTTGAATGTATGTGCAGAAAATTGAAAGAATTTTCTTCAGTTAGCCTTTCAATGTTTTCAGATGAATTTAATAATAGTGAAATGGGAAGAATAACTGAGATGAATGTTAAAAACAAAGAAATTTTAATAGATAATCAGACAGTTAATGATTGTATAGCAGTTATTAAAAACTTTAACAATAACAAGATTGATGATAAGAAAATAGTGTCTGATGAGGAACTTATTGCACTTCAGCAAAGTCTTATGAATATTAATTCAGATGATTGAGTATGAAGTAAAAATATTAATTTAGGAATTGTTAAAAATTCAGCTTATGCTGATTAATATAAACAGGAGGATTAATTTTATGGCAAATGAAAAAAAACTCACTCTTGAAGCTCTTATGGAGCAGGGAAAGACTACTGGAAAGCTTACTACAAAGGAAATAAGCGATGCTCTTGAGGAGGGAGATATTGATATTGAACAGGTTGAAACTTTTTATGAAAGCTGTACCAATCTTAATATAGAAATAATAGAAGATTTTTCTCCTGAACTTGACCTTAAACTTAGTCTTGATGATATACCTGCTGATGACGATTTGGAAATGTCGCTTTCAACAGATGGTATCGCTATTGATGACCCTGTAAAAATTTATCTTAAAGAAATAGGCAGAGTTCCTCTTTTAAGTGCTGATGAGGAAGTTGAACTTGCTCAGCGTATGTCTACTGGTGACCCTTATGCAAGAAAACGTCTTTCAGAGGCTAACCTCAGGCTTGTTGTAAGCATTGCAAAGCGTTATGGTGGCAGAGGTATGCAGTTCCTTGATTTAATACAGGAAGGAAATCTTGGACTTATAAAGGCTGTTGAAAAATTTGACCATACAAAAGGATTTAAATTTTCAACATATGCTACGTGGTGGATTAGACAGGCTATAACAAGGGCTATTGCTGACCAGGCGAGAACTATTCGTATTCCTGTTCATATGGTGGAAACTATAACAAAAGTTAAGAAAATTTCAAGTCAGCTTCTCCACGAAAATGGTCACGACCCGACTCCGGATGAAATTGCAGAAAAACTTGATATGCCTGTTGACAGAGTAAGAGAAATTATGCGTATAGCTCAGGACCCTGTATCCCTTGAAACTCCGATAGGCGAGGAAGAAGATAGTCATCTTGGTGATTTTATTCCCGATGATGATGCTCCTGCCCCAGCTGAAGCAGCTTCACACCTTCTTCTTAAAGAACAGCTCAATGAAGTACTCTCGACATTGACTGAAAGAGAGGCAAAGGTTCTTAAACTGCGTTTTGGTCTTGAGGACGGACGTTCAAGAACTCTTGAGGAAGTAGGCAAGGAATTTGAAGTAACAAGAGAGAGAATAAGACAGATTGAGGCAAAGGCTCTCAGAAAACTTCGTCACCCAAGCAGAAGTAAAAAGGTTAAGGATTTTCTTGACTGATTATTATAATTTTTATAACGGTGTCAATTCTTGTTATTGAAACCGTTGGGAATACATAAATTAAAATCAGGAGTTTTTTGACTCCTGATTTTAATGTTAATTAAGGAGATTAAAAATGATTTATACAGTTACATTCAATCCTGCACTTGACTATTCAGTCGGAGTTGAAAATATTAAATTCGGAGGTACAAACAGAACATCATCTGAAAATATTCTTGCAGGTGGAAAGGGTATCAATGTTTCAGCAGTTCTTAATAATCTTGAGATTGAAAATACTGCTTTGGGATTTGTTGCAGGATTTACAGGAGATGAAATTGAAAATCGTGTAAAAAAATCGGGCTGTAAAACAGATTTTATACATTTAAAAAATGGAATATCAAGAATAAATATAAAAATTAAAGGTGATGAAGAAACAGAAATAAACGGCAGGGGAGCAGATATATCTTCAGATGAACTTGAAATGTTTTTAAATAAAATTGACAAGCTTGAAGATAATGATATTCTTATTCTTGCAGGAAGTATTCCACAATCATTACCAAATACGATATATAAAAATATAATGATAAGACTTGCTGAAAAAAATATAATGATTGTAGTTGATGCAACAAGGAAACTTCTTGAAAATGTTCTTGAAAACAAGCCTTTTCTTATAAAGCCGAATAATTATGAACTGAGAGAAATTTTTTCGGAAGATATAGATGGAAAAGATACTGAAAAAATTATAAAGTATGCAAAAATCCTCAAAGACAGGGGAGCAGTTAATGTCCTTGTATCCTGTGCAGGTGATGGAGCTGTACTTGTTTCAGATGATGATAAAATTTATATCTGTAATGCTCCGAAAGGTAATGTAGTTAATTCTGTTGGAGCAGGTGATTCAATGGTTGCAGGATTTATAGCAGGATTCAGTAATTCTCATAATTATGAGGAAGCTTTTAAAATGGGAGTATCAGCAGGAAGTGCAAGTGCTTTTTCAAAATATCTTGCTCAGAAAGATGAGATAATGCAGATTTATAATAATCTTGAAGTTAAAATTATACAAAAAAAATGCACTGAATAACAGTGCATTTTTTTCATATTTCAGCGTTCGGATTTACCATTCTTGGCTGATTTTATTCTTTCCGATTTAGGATGATAAATCTTTGCTTTTTCTATTACAGTAACTTTTTTAGCCATATTTAAAATCCCTTCTTTCATATGCAATATTATTATTGACAATACAAAGAAATATATTAATGTAAATAAAATGAATTATAAATGGAATTTCTTTTTTAATTCAATAAAGATTTCACGTCCTTGAAAAATTAAAAGCCAGAATATAATAATTATGCTTAAAGCAGAACATATAAGTGATGGGTATCTTATTTGTACAAGTTGTGCAGAATAGAATATACTTGGAAGTATTCCGAAAACTGCATTCATAAATATAAAGAAGATATAATTTCTAAGATGCTTTTTAAATATTTTTACTACTACCACAGTAGCAATCATTGCCACTATGCATATTGAGGGAATAACAAAATCCACTGACCAGCCGTGCCAACCTGTAAATTTATCCCACATAACAGACAGCAGAGAAATTATTACGACGTGGTAAAGAATGGTTTTTGGAATGTTATCACATTTTTTTATTACTATATACAGACAAATCCATATACAAGCCATTCCAAGAAGCACAAAAGATGACCATTTACCACTTTGAGGAATCATCATATTTACTGCAATCGAGATTATACAAGCACTGAGGGAAGCAAATACGCCAGTTTTTATCATAAAACGATGTTTATTATAGAAGGTTGGTATATATGGATAAAGTTCTTCCTCACCCTCACCACTAAGCATTGTCTGACATAATGGGCATATTTTTCTGTTCCCTGTAACATCTACATTACATTTTTCACAGTGTTTCATTTAAATTCACTCCTCTCTGAATTCAAGTGGATTAGTAGTGATTTCCACATTAATTCCCATACCTGAAAGTCTTCTGAAAAAGTTTCTCTGTATATCTGTATTTATAAAAGGTGATGTAAAGCTTATGCTTATATTGTCTTTATATGAGCATATACATATAGATAATTTGCTTGAAGCAGTACACATATCAAAATAATTTATATATTTATCAAATACTTCAGGCATTTTTATTACTCCTACATTTGAAAGAGATGCTGATACTTCAAGTGCAGATATATCGTGAGCTGTTTTAAGGCATATATCCTTAAAGAAAAGAGGTGCGATTTTAGCAAATGCATTATGTTCAACCTTTGAAAATGAATTTATACGGTCTGAAAGTTTTTCAAAGGTAAGATTATCTTTAAATTCCTGTTGAACAGCAGAAATAATATCTTCAAATTTATCGGAATTTTTACTGAAATCATATCCTATATTCATAGTTCCGAAAAAATTACGGGCAGTTTCCGATTTGAAATATTTTCTAAGATTTACAGGTACTGAAATTACTACAGGAGATTTTTTCTTTCGTATTGGTATTTCATCGCTGAATGATGATATAAGACAGGCTGTTAGAAATACTGTAAGGGAACAGTTATATTCGTGAGCTTTTTCGAGTATCTGCGATGCTGAAATATTTCCTTTTATAAGTTTTATGCGATAATCTGAATATTTCATTCCCCTTATTTTATAGGCTTTTTTGAATTTTTGTTTTTTATCTTTTGAAAGTTTTTTATTTGAATAGTATTTCTGAAAGCTGTCAGAAGATTTTTGAAAATCTGAAGAACCTTCAAACCATTTTGGATTTATTTTTATATTATGAATTTGTGAAAGATAATTTATAATAAGAGTCTGTAGAAAATGTAAAGCACCTGTTCCATCGGAAAGAGAATGAAATACTTCAAGATTAATTCTTTTTTTATAATAAGTTACTTCAAAAAGAAGATTTATTCTGTTTTTATGGTATATTTCAGAGCATATTTTTTTATATTCCTGACGTACCACAGGTTTTATATCGCTTGTTTCAAGGTAATACCAGAAACAGCCTCTTTCAAGCACTGACTTGTAAATTGAAAACTGTTTAAGAGTAGTTTCAAGAGCAGTCTGTAAAACATCGGGTACTATATTTTCATTCAGTTCACAAGCAAATCTGAAAACTTTAGTATCTGTTTTATTAGTAGAGGGTGGAAAGATTTTTCCTGCATTGTCAAGCTTGTCCCATTTTTTTTCATATGCCATCTATATTTTCACATCCTCCGTCAAGAAATTTTCCTATACATTCATATGCTTCATTTACTATACTGAATTTTAATGGAAGAACTATAAATCCGTGAAGCGAATCCTTTATACAATGAACTATAACATTACAGCCGTGTTTTTCAAGATTTTTACCATATTCTTCAGCCTCATCTTTGAGTATATCATATTCAGCAGTTATTATCAATGTATCAGGTTGTCCATATGGTTTTTTATGAAGAACAGGGGAGAAGTATGGATTTTCAAAATCCTCTTTGCAGGAAGAATACATTTCAGCATAATCATTCATAATCTGTGCAGTGAGAAAATATTCATTTCTGAAACGATGCACAGACTGATAAGGAGAAGTTTCAGTATAGTCATAATAAGTTACAGGATACAATAAAATCTGTTTATCGGAGCAAGTCTGTCCTTTATCATAAGCCATAAGATTTACACAGGCAGAAATATTGCCTCCTGCACTATCTCCGGCAAGTATTACTTTTTCGGCATTAACATTAAGCTCATCGGTATGATTTATAACAGCCTGTGTTACTTCATATGCTTGATTAAGACCATAAGGGAATTTATATTCGGGGGCGAGTGCATATTCAACGGCGAGTACACGTCTTGAAGTTTTCAGACACATTGTTGCACATACCGAGGAATAGCTTTCAATATCTCCGATGACCCAGCCTCCACCGTGGAAATATATTATAATATCGTTATTTATGGGATTATCGGGGCAGAAAAGTCTTACAGGAACATTTCGGATTTTTCCGTCAGCAAATATATATCCCTTATGAATACTATCAGCAAATGGCATAGAAAATCTTCGCATATTTCTTATATTCTGATAATTATGTTTTATATCCGAAGTGCCGTGGGATAATACTTTAAGAGTATTTATAACTTTTTTACCAATCATAAAGACGCCATATCCTTTCAGTATACCACAGATTAAAAATACGGCATACATAATTATATTATACTCAATATTAATCAAATCGTCAATATTTGATTTATGTCATAAAAAAAGCATATCCATCAGAAACTATATAATTTTCTGGAAGATAT
>JAZKXQ010000446.1:0-2941 GCA_045611725.1 Oscillospiraceae bacterium | reverse complement strand
CATCACATTCAAATTTATAAGTCATCTTTATAAAAATTCAGACAAGTATTATTTTGGAAATCTTGAAGGAATTGACTCAATGAATGGACAGGATATATCAGTTATAGGACTCCCTAATTCTCCTGTTGAGATATACAACCTCTATGGAATGGCTTTTGGTGAAACTCCATCTGCTATGTTTCCTCAGTTTGCCGAATACAAAGGCTATAAGTTCCATTGCATGACCTTTAAGAATAAAATTCTTCGTGAAATCCAGTTCACAATAATAAACAGCAACCTTGAACAGGCTATTGGCAGAGCAAGACTTCTGAGGAATAATTGTACTGTAAAGGTATTCGCAAGATTTCCGATAAGTCAGGCTGAAATAGCAACTGTATAAAATTACACTGTGTACAACTAATACATAAATGTATATTACATCTCGTTTTTTGTGGATTAACGTAAAGAAATCCACCTTAAAAAAATTATATAAAAATATCAAAAAGAAAGGAGATGTTAAAAAAAATAATAGTGTAAAATTTTAATATGAATAAAATATATATGAAGGGGTTGCCATATCGGAGGAAGAACGGCTGTAAAGTCTGAGCATTCGGTATGGCTGAGATACAGAACATTGTGAAGTTATTGCTTCTTCTGTATCTCTCTGAGCTGATACCGGCTCTTTAGTTCTTCCTGTGGTATCTATGAAGGCAGTGTTCGTGTTAAGAGTGACAGTTCAGGCTGTCACTTTTTTGTTGTGTAATTATAAATTTTCTTAATTATATATTATTATAGTGTCTGTGATTTACATTTGTTGTATTTTAACACACCCATAACATTTATATAAATATATTACAAGGAGTGTATTTATATGAATAATTTTTCAGATTACAACAATCTTCCTCTTACTTTAAGTGCTGAGGATATAAGCAAAGTTCTGGGAATTTCCAAATCTGCCTGTTACAATATTTTCAGACGTGAGGATTTCCCTGCAATCATCATAGGCAAAAGAAAACTCGTTTCAAGAGATAAATTTCTTGAATGGCTCAACAACAACACAAGGAGGAATTAATATGAAAGGTCACAACGAGGGCAATATCAAATTAAGGGCTGATGGACGTTATGAAGTCCGTGTAACCGCCGGTACTGATTTCGCTACCGGCAAAGCAAAACGCATTTCCTACTATGCAAAAACAAAGGCAGAGGCTGTACAAATTCTGCATGAAAAAGAATATGATATTCATTTTAACAAACAGATTGACCCTACATCAATTACACTCGAAAAATGGCTTACATTATGGCTTGAAACTTATATGAAGAACAGTATCAAGCAGTCAACATATGTCAGCTATTCAGGGTATATCAGAAACCATTATGCTCCGTCAATCGGAAAATTCAAACTCAAAGATGTAACATCAAAGCTTTTACAGGATTTCTATAATTACAAACTTAATGATGAAGGTCTTTCTCCAAAAACTATCATTAATATGAATCTTTGTCTTCATAAAGCTCTCAAACAGGCTGTGCTTGACAGATACCTTGTAAGTAATCCATGTGATGCTGTAAATCTCCCGAGAAATGAAAAGCCTCAGATTGAGGTACTTACAAGAGATGAACAGAACAGACTTATCTATACAAGTTATCGTTTCAGATATGGTGTCTTCATAAGACTTGTACTCTCAACAGGATTAAGACTTGGAGAACTGCTTGGACTTAAATGGGAAGATATTGATTTTCGTTCAGGAGTTATACACATTCGCAGAACTCTTAACAGGCTTAACAAAGTTGATGGAGATACTTCAAATGGTACTACTGAAATTGTTTTCCAGACTCCTAAAACTAAAAATTCATTGCGTTCTATACCCTTGTTATCAAATATGATAACAGAACTTAAAAACTGGAAAGCCATTCAGCATAAGGACGCTGAACTTGCAGGTGAAGCATACATAAGAAATGATATGCTTGTAACCAATCAGCTTGGCTGTTATATAGAGCCGAGAACTTTCAAAACATATTATGAAGAAATTCTTAACGCTTCATACATAGGACATTTCACATTCCACGCTCTTCGCCATACATTCGCTACAAGAGCTTTAGAACAGCAGATGGACAGCAAAACATTATCAATGATTCTTGGTCACTATTCAGTATCATTTACTCTTGATACATATGCTCACGTTCTTGACAACCATAAGCGTCAGGGTATGAATCTTATGGAGGAATTGTTTCAGCCTGTTACATTGCCTGAAAACAGCTCATATCCTGTAACAGTAAGCTCATTCGGTGGTCAGTATGTCATAACTGCTGTTGACTTTCAGGATATAAGCATTGTATGCGATTCTATGGAAAAAGGTATTGAACAGGCTCGTTATCAGATTCAGGAAACTATAAATAATTCATATCCTCCAATACCTACTCCATACAATGAAATCAATGCTTCTCCAAACGAAATAATTGTTATGATTAATCTTTAAAATTCAGATACAGTCGGTTTAACCGGCTGTATCTTTTTTATATTATACCCCAAGCAATCTTAATGTCTTATCATCGTCAATACCTTGGCAGAATTTATCGAGTATATGCTGAAATAAATTATCATTTGGTACAGCATATTTAAAAAGCGTCATACATGAACGAATTTTATATGCATCAGGATATCCGAATACCTCCATTGGGTCATCTGTTTTGATATTCAACAATGCTGAGGTTATTTCAATTAATCTTGTACCAAGAATCGGATGTCTATAGTAATCAACAGCTTCCTCCAAATCCTTAATAGAAAAATATGCTGTTGTACCACTACAACCAAGTCCTTTAATCTGCGGAAACACATACCACATCCAATGTGAAATCTTCTCACCATTTTTCATTTCAGCAAGTGCGGTCTGATATGTTTCACCAAAGATGTAACCATAATTCTGTGCATCTATAAATTTCTGCAAATCTGTCAATCTCAGTTCAA
>JAZKXQ010000445.1:0-9791 GCA_045611725.1 Oscillospiraceae bacterium | reverse complement strand
TGATGGTGCGTGTGTAAACTTAGCCTTGTCACCATATTCATCTGCGAGGAATGCACCTGAATCTGATGTATCAAATGCTGTAAGTGTAATGTCATCGCTGTTATAGTCAAATGTAAGAGCGAATGCTTCGAAACCTGGGTTCTTTGTAATTGTTACTGGAACCTTAGCTTCTGTAGCTCCTGCTTCTACTTCTACCTTACCGATTTCGAGTACGAAATCAGAAGTTGCATCTGGGTGCTGAGTTGTAGTATAAGCTGGAGTTGTATCAACTGGCTTAGCAGTTGTTGTAGCTGCTGGTGTTGTGTCAACTGGCTTAGCTGTTGTTGTAGCTGCAGCTGTTGTAACTGTTGTAGCTGCTGGAGTTGTATCAACTGGCTTAGCTGTTGTTGTGTCTGCAGTTGTTGTAGCTGCTGTTGTTGTGTCAGCAGTTGTTGCAGCTGCTGTTGTAGTATCATCAACTGGTATATCTGGATTACCAACTATAATTTTACCAACTGTTGAAGAAACAGACTTCTTTTCCATTGTACTACCTGCTGATGCAGAAGCTTCTGGATTAACAATTGATACTTCATAAACACCTTCTGGAGTGCCTTCTGGTATAAGGAACATTGCAGGAGCAAATGAGCCTGTCTTATATAAGTTAGGGTCACCAGAAGTTATTTCACTCTGGAATGTAATCATACCATCTGGAACATACTTAGAGTTATCGCTTCCTGGTCTTAAGCCCCACTGGCTACAGAGGAAACTTCCTACACCTTCTCCATAGAATTCAGAGTTAGCAGTACTAACGCCTGTAAAGAGGATAACAGGACCTTCCATCTTTGTAGCTACGCCATTTTCGTCTGTTTCAACAATTGCTGTTGAAGGCTGTTCAACATCAAGTGTCATTGCGAGTACATAGAAACCTGGATTCTGGTCAGCAACTATATCTACTACTACAGTTTCCTTTTCAGCAAGAACGCCGTCAACGATTTCACCTGTAGTTGTAACTGTGCCTACTGAAAGAACCAACTCCTTGTCAGCGGCTGATACAAACATTGTTGCAGGCATACTCATAGCACAGATAGCAAGAGCAGAAATACCTGCAAAAACTCTTTTAAACATAATAAGTTCAACCTCCTAAAATTTTTCTGATAATAACATTATATCATTTCAATTTCGCACAGTCAATACTTCTCCCAAAAATACCGACAAAACAAATTCCTTTTTGTTAAAATGTCATAATAAAAAGGCGTCGCATATGTATAAAATATGCAGTAAAAAAAGAGTTATGTTCATAAATTTGAGTAATAAAGGGGATTTTTTTTAAAATTGTCATTGCAAAAAATCCGATTATAAAGCTGTCTGCGAAAATTCACCCAGAAATTACTCAGAAATTTCCGTAACAGACTCTGAAATTTCTGATTCTGAAGTAGTATCTGCCACAGCAGATGTATTTTCTGGTTCATCAGGTGCAATAAATTCCATAGAAGCGTATCCTGTCCTGTCACCGCTTACAATATAGTACCATTCACCACACGAACCTTTTATTGTTACCTGTTCTCCGTTAGCCATTATGCCGAGAACGGTAGCGTCTGTTGAAGGATATGCACGAAGCCTTAGATTACCTTCATCAAGCTTTACAACTGCCTGAATATCATTACTGAGAACAATATCATAACTGTTACCGTTAGCGTCTGTTACTACTGAAGTTTCAGGTGGTAAAGTTTCAGTAATAGTTTCTGCAGTTGTAGTTTCCTGATATGTTGTCTGTTCATATGAAACTGATGTAAGAACTGTTGTTGTTACAGATTCGACATCTGAAACGTCAGTATTGTCATTTCCAGAAGCAGTGTTACGAGTAAAGAAATAAACCACTATACAGGCTACAAGGAGTATAACACAAACTACTGAAAGGACTGCAAGACGTGTAGATTTTCCTCTGTCATCATCTTCGTCATCATCGTCTTCATCATCATCATTTTCGGGGAATTTTTCATTATCCCTTTCAGCGTCGAACTCTGTGGCATCTTTTTCTGTTTTCAGAATTGGTTCGCTGTCTGAAGTATCATTATCTTCCGGCAGTATTTTTTCAGTCTCATCAGGAATTATATTTCCTATCACAGTAGGTTCTTCGAGCTGTTCAGCCGTTCTTGTTTTTTTATATACTTCAGCTTTGGGATTATTCTGATTTGCTCCACATCTGATACAGAAACCTGCATCTTCTGGTAGCTTTTTCCCACATTCAGGACAAATCATTTCATTACCTCCGAATAATTTTTGTTCTACATTCAAATTATAGCATTTGAAGTAGTATTTGTCAACAAACAAAATAATTTTTTATATTTTTTTAGAAAAAAAATAGGACAAAACATCAAATTGCACAAAAAAACAGATTATTTTTCAGCTTATCTATTCTTTGGAATTAATTTTTTTAATCTGTGAGATAATTTCCTGAGGAATAGGTGTTGGCTCGAAAACAGGTCTGCATATGTAATAGCCCTGTAGCAAATCAACGCCATAATTTATAACCATTTTCATTTCCTGATAAGTTTCCACGCCCTCTGCAAGAACCATAATATTCCTGCTTTTAGCAAGTCTTACAATATTTCTTATAAGACTCTGACGGCTTTCATCATTTTCACAGCCACTTACGATTGAACGGTCTATCTTTATTATGTCGGGATTGGAAGTTATAAGTGCATATTCACTGTTATATCCCGTACCGAAATCATCAAGAGCAGTTAATCCTCCCCACTTCTTAACAAAATTCTGTTTTTTCTTTGCATACTCATCATTTGAATGTTCGCTTTCAAGAATTTCAAGAACTATGTTATGGAGAATATTCTTATATCCATTTTCAATTGTTGCAATACATTTATCACTGATTATACAGTTAGGGATTGAATTTATAAACAATTTTGCATCAGATTTTATATTACCACTTTTTATCTGCTGAGTGAAATTCTTTATAGCACAAAGCCACGTAAGTTTTTCTACATCATTTAATTTTCCATCTGTTTTAGCAAGTCTTATAAAGTCAACAGGAGATTTCAGCACTTCAGAATGAGGACGCATAAGAGCCTCATATCCGTAAATTTCGCCTGTTCTTGCATCAACAATACTATGGAATGAATATTTGACGCTGTATTCATCTATGATACGATTCATTTCCTCAATGCCTGTAACAAGAATTAAATCCTTCTTGTAAGCCGACATATCAAATTCTGCAATACTGCCTTTAGTGGTATTCTTTATTGTATACATTGCAAAATCTGCATATTTCATAAGCTGTTCATATGACTTGCTGTCATCTGGATACCAAGAAATACCTGCACTTGCTCTTATCTTGTAATGACTTCCATCAAGGAGCAGACAGTAACTGTTAAGGAGCTGATTTCTTATATTTTCAATAATTTCCCTTATTTCATCTTTTGTATCAAAGCCACTAAGGAATATATTAAATTCATCTCCGGAAAGTCTTGAAACAATTGCATTATGCTCATTGAATTTTTTAAGAACATTTGCAGCTGTTTTTATATAGTCATCACCGAAATCGTGACCATATGTATCATTCACATACTTCAGATTATCGAGGTCTATCATAAGAAATGCCCCGATTTTAAGCTTTGATTTATCTCTAAATCTTTCAGATACTCTATTATAATAAGCACGTCTGTTAAGCAATCCAGTAGCAATATCATAGTCACGTTCATATTCAATTCTTTTCTTTTCTATAATCTGTGCAGTTACGTCCTGAACAGCTCCGAGAAGTTTCTTTTCATCTGATACAACATTGAATTTAAACCATCTTGCGTGACCTTCTTCATTTTTTGTCTTTAAGATTTTGTCTGACATATCGGCAATATCAACATTACCATCTTTAAAAAATTCGTGATTAAAATCGAGTTTTCTTAATCGCTCAACAAATTCTGAAAGTTTCATATTTGTATCTTTGACTTCATTTTTAAACCAAAGCATACCCATACAAGTCTGTGATACGAACATACTCTGTTTCATACGGTCATATATGAAAACTCCTATTCCTATATCCACAAGGCTTATTACCTGTGAAACTCTTGACGCTGATTCCTCAACGCTAATCTGTAATTCTTCTATGGCATTTGTCAACTGGTCTATTTCGGTTATATGGGTATACTGGAAATCGAGATGCTCTTCGGGAGCAGTTTTTTCAAGATAATTTGAAATATTTGTAAGAGGCTTTGAAATCTGACGGCTGATTGCAAAAGCAATAATAATACCACCTAAAATGGAACAGCCAAGCGACAGGAAAAGCATACTCATAAGGTTTGTATAAACTTTAAGAATTTTTTCATTTTCAGCAACAGAAATCAATGCCCATTCTTCATTGGAATATGGAGAATCGGAATTATATAGTTTAATAGGCTGAATACAGCCTACAACATTCAAATCCTTATCACTTTCAAAGCTTATAATATCATCACTTACCAATTCTTTCTCTGACAACTTATCTTTTTTTCCTATAAGTTTGCTATAAAAAGAACCCGAATGCATCTGTATTCCATAAGAATTTTCTTCTGAATTTTTATTTGCTATTATATATACTGCACTTTCATTAAAAATATCATTTGATGGGATTTTTTTCAGCAATGTAGCCTCGCTGATACCTATTCCCACAACACCATATATTGTATCATTCTCATCTATAAGAGGGAGAGTATATTTCATAGTTTCAGTGCCGTATTCAGTAACTTTTGAAAATCCCGACCAGTAACCTTTTGATTCAAGGCTAAGATTTGGATATTGCTGTGCATTTTTTATTGTTTCTGTAAAGAATGAAGTATCACTGCATTTATTTTCTTCAAAACTAAGTTTCCAGCCTGTATCAAAAGTTATTCCCTTTTCATAAACTATTTCGGAATATCCTATTTCCATAAGTACATCGCTGTTATTTCTTCCTGAATTTTCAGAAGGGTCTGAATCCCTCAGATAAAGACAGGCTTTTGCAGGATTTTCTTCAGTTCCATAAAGATTTCCAGTATCAAGTATTATATATGCGTCATTTACAGTATTTCTTCTCATCATATAAATTACATTATCAAAAACGCTCTGCATTATTTTCATATTAAGTTCTTTATCTGTTTTGATGTCTTCAATATCTGCATTATTTACTTCAAGTTCAGTCTGAATAGTTGAATTTATTTCCTCAACACTTTCTGTAATAGCTGACCATCTTTGTGCCATTTCACTTTCAATATAATTTTTTCTGTTTACAGTTTTTTCAACAAGACTTTCATATGCAAATTTCTGGATATATCCAAATTCCCCACTAAGAGTAAGGACGCCTACAAACATTATAGCCTGAAAAAGAATTATAAAGATAATGGGGAAAAACAGACGCCATTTTATACTTGAATTTTTTCTGACATTTTTTTTCATAGCCCCACTGCTACTCAAAATATGGACAAAAATACCCATATTGAGAAATTTCCTGTTTCAACCTATATATTTTCATACTAATAAATTAGATACTACTCATAAGTTCTTGTATAGTCCACAGACGTAAATTCCCGTATAGCCTACGGTACATACTTACAAATGCTTTTGATTATGCTGTTTTGTAAGTTTGACAATCTCTTAAATTAAGACTTGCATTATAATCTCTGTCCCCTGTATAACCACACTCACAAATATAAATTCTATCTGAAAGTTTCAAATTTTTCTTGATATTTCCACATTTATGACAGATTTTACTTGATGGATAAAAACGGTCTGCAATTCTTAATTCTATTCCATACTCATTACACTTTGATGACAATTTTGTTCTAAACTCAAAGAACTTTTGCTGTGCAATAGCTTTTGAGAGATGTCTGTTCTTCATCATTCCACTTACATTCAAATCTTCAATAGTTATCCACATTGGCTTGGTTTTCACCAATTCAGATACTACCTTATTTAAATAATCAGTATGAATATTATCAAGCCTATGATGAAGTTTCTGTACCTTCAGCTTTTGCTTTTGAATATTTTGTCGAGTAACTTTCTCCTTTTCATTTTTATTTAATTTCTTATAGTCCTCATATTTCCTTGAAAGACTACGTTGTTCACGTTTTTACTTTTTTTCAAGTTTTCTAACTCGATTAGACTTACTAATATTTTTATAGATTTTTTCATTAGAACAGATTGCAAAATCTTTTATACCTAAATCAATGCCTATTCCAAAATCATTAAGTTGTGGTTTATTTTGCTCTTGTTCTTCAACTAAAACAGATATATAATATCTACCAGCTTTGCAAGAAACAGAACCACTCTTAATTATATGGGTTAAAGAATTTATAGGGAAATAACCTTTTTCTTTAAGTCTTACCCAACCAAGTGTAGGTATTTTTATTCTATGCCTTTCACAACGTATGATGACTTTAACGTCTGTTTTTACAAAATACAATTTCACATCAGATTTATCTTTCTTCTTGAATTTAGGAAAATTTGACTTTCCATTAAAAAATTTTTAAATGCTCTGTCAGCATTCATAATGCTTTGCTTAACAGATTTACTGCTCACTTCCTTTATCCATTTAAAATCTTTGTTGTTTGGCAGATACTCATTGTTAAGCCATTTAGAAAAATAAAAATTATATACATATCTGCATACTCCGATTGTACGATTGATAATTTGCTTTTGTTCCATTGTAGGTTTAATTTCAGTTTTGTAACTTTTTAGCAACTTTTATATCTTCTTCGACTTATTTTTTATATTTTCTCTGAATTTTTATTCTAAGTACATTATATCACATCTGTCTATATTTGTTAATATTTTGAAGAATTATTTATTTTCTTCTTTACTGATTTTTTGAGTTACTGAGAAATTATATCCTCAAGACCTGTACTGAACTGCTGATACCATTCTTCAAAAGCATCATCATTTGTATATTCTTCGATAACTGTTTCACGGCTTTCGCCCGATTGTATTCTTGAATAAGCCTGTTCATAAGTCTGCTTTGCTGAATCGAGAATAAAATTGCCTATAAAATCTCTTGCTTCAGCAGCATTTTCAAAAGGTGCTGAAGAATAAAGAGAAGAATTATTTATACTTTCTACTGCAATTTCAGTTGATTCTTTAAGCATAGGACTAATTTCTATGCCAAGTTCTTCAACGGTTTTATTAATCATTTCCATATTACTTGCTTCCTTTGTAACAGGAAGGTATCCCGAAGAAACTGCAAATTTAATATTTCTCTGAGCCTCTGTAAACCATTTAAGGAACATAACAGATGCATATTCGTGAGTTTCATCTGATTTTGAAACTACCATACCTGCACCCTGCTGAACCAGCCAGTTATCACTTCCCTCAAAATTAGGAACAGGAAGAACCAGAGTTTCTATCGGATATGTATTGGTATCGTTTAAAGTTACTGTATCCGGGAAATATGCAGCACCTGTTGTTGAACATACAGACGCTATTATATTTCCTGTTTTTATGTCATCGCTTGAATATCTTCCCTTTGCAAGATAATGACCTTTTACATAAGGGACATAATAATTCTGCCATAATCTCTTTATAACATCTTTTTCAGCTGTTATGACTCCCTTTACACCATCAGCTGAATATATTTCTGAACCGAGCTGTTTTGCACCTATATTCATATAGTTTGCTATTGAATCTCTGCCAAAGAATGCTTTTCCATCATTTTCAACATCGGGAGTAAGAGCGTCTGTATATGTATAATATTTTTCGGCTACTTCAGCTACGCCCTCCCAGGTTTTAAGCATATCCTCTGAAACTCCTTCAGATTTTACAAATTCGTCCCAGTCTGTCTTGTTAAGCATCATTATTTCGGTACTTTTTGCGATAGGGAAAATAACGAGTTCGCCATCTGCATTAAACTGACCTTCATTTATATATCCTTCGATATATTTTGATTTTTCTTCCTCTGAAAAATACTGGTTAAGGTTTACAGTTTTGTCCATATTATCAACTATAAAAGCTGTTTCAGCATATGCTGCAAAAATATCGGGAGCTTCTTCAGCACTTGCCTCTCCGTTGAATGAAGAAATAACGCTGTCTGCGAGTTCATTGATACTTGATTTTGTATAAGCCTCGACAATTACGCCATTTTCAGCACCTACTGTTTCATTAAATTCATTTACCATTTCATCAAAACACGACTGTTGAACGCCATTATAATAATGCCAGATGGTAATTGTAACAGGATTTTCAGCGTCAAGACCGTGATTATCCTCCTTTTCACAGCCCGAAAGTAAAGACATTGGCAACATACCTGCGATAAGCAGAGTAGTAATTATTGATTTTCTCATAAAAATGATAAACCTCCTTGTTTTATTTTATACATATTATTATAATGTAAATATGAATAAATTTCAACCGATTTTTTTCATTATAGGTATTTTTATATATTTTAACAAAAAAACATTGTTGATTTTATACAATAAGTAAACCTATCTTATAGTATTGTCGATTTTTATTTATTTTAAACATTATTATTTTTATACAGACAATACAAAAAAACAACCCCGAAAAAGACATTATTGTCTTATCGGGGATTTGTTATGAAAACAGATTATTTACTGCGTCTTGAACCGTTTTTACGGTCAGTATTACGCTTTATATCGCACATTTTTTCTTCACTGTTCTGTTTGAAACGTGAAAGCATATCTTCGAAAGAAAGCTCTGTCGGAGGAGTCTGTTTTTTAGGCTCCCATACGTTATTGTTACGACGATTATCATCACGTTTCTGCTGTGGTTTCTGAGGTCTTGAACCTCTTGAACCACCATTTGACTGATTATTATTGTTTTCAACAGCTCTCTTGATAGAAAGGCTTATTTTTCCTTCCTCTGTAACATTAAGAACTTTTACTTTCACTTCCTGATTTTCAGTGAGATGTTCTCTGATTTCACTTACAAATGTATTTGAAATCTCTGAAATATGTACCATACCGGTAACACCATTTTCAATTTCTACGAAAGCTCCGTAATTAGTTATTCCCTTAACCTTGCCATCGTAAATTTTTCCTACTTCAACCTGCATAAAGAAAATGTAATCCTCCTATAAAAAAAATAAAAAAATGCACTGACTAATTTCTGGACGTATCAAAAAATCTGATTTCATTTGGATAAGCATAGCTCATATTTTCAATAGCAAGCGTTTCCATATATGTATTAACGTCCTCGTCATCGAGTAAACGCTGATATTCATCATTTTCGGACTGAATCTGTTCAGCTTGTCTTTTAAGTGTATCAAGTTCCTGTTTTTTTTCAACTATGGTAGCCTGAGTATAAATAGTTGTACCTATACAACCTGCTACACATAAACCTGCTACTACACGGAAAACTTTGCCGACAATATTCTGAGTTTTTCTGTTTCCGATACTGGTTTTACTCAATTAAACTCACTTCCTTTTCAAGCGTAAAAAATATACTGCTTTATAGAAACAGTGTTTCGGTGCTTAGAATAATTATACACTATTTCATATGTATCAATCAAGGGTTTTTTCATTTTTTTTTAAATTTATATCATTTTCGCATATTTCAACTGATAAATCAAGATTTTTACAGCATATTTTTCTGAAAATCACAGAAAATGGAGAAAAAATAAGCTTAAAAAATGAATTTAACCAGCCTGAAATTTTTCTTATTGCACCGACTATAACATTTCCTGCCGTAAAGAAATAAAGAGCAAATCCCAGAATATTTCCTATTGTATAAAAAAATCTGTAATCTCCTCTTGCAGCAGTAATTGTAAAAGCAGTCATAAAAACTGCATAAATCATCATAAAGAGCAAATCCTCGATTACTACCAAAGCTGTATTATG
>JAZKXQ010000444.1:0-2012 GCA_045611725.1 Oscillospiraceae bacterium | reverse complement strand
GAGGCTTTTTTTAATTAATCTTCAATAAGTTCAAATTCTGTTTTGTCAATCTTTTTCATTGGCTTCTTATTGAAAATATCATAAATCATAGGAATAACAAATAATGTTGTGAATGTTGCATAGGTAATACCTCCGATAGTAACAATAGCTATCGGCTGAACCATATCCGAACCCATTCCTGTACCTATTGCCATCATCATAAGTCCGAGAATTGTTGTTATTGCTGTCATAAGAATAGGTCTTAAACGAGTAGCACAAGCTTCTTCAATTGCGTCTGCTTTTTCCACACCATCAAGTCTTAACTGGTTGATATAGTCCACAAGAACTATACCATTGTTTACTACGATACCTGCAAGCATTACAAAACCTATCATACTTATAACGCTGAGTTCATTTCCTGTAAGAAGAAGTGCTATAAATCCTCCTGTAAATGCAAGTGGGAGAGTAAACATAACTATAAACGGAGATTTCAATGACTGGAACTGTGCAACCATTATAAGATATATAAGAAGTATTGCAAGTATCAGCATAAGCAAGAGCTGTTTCATTGATTCCATTATAGTTTCATTTTCACCTGTAAATTCAATTTCACAGCCTTCTGGAAGTTTAAAGCCTTCAAATGCCTTTTCAACATTCTGACTTACAAGAGTTACATTGTGACCTTCGGCAACTGTACCTGTTACTGAAATATATCTTGTCTGATTTTCTCTGTTTATTGAAGAAAGTGTATAAGTATCTTCTATTTCTGCAATATCAGAAAGTTTTATTTCCTTTGTTTTAGGCTCTGAATCAGTTTCTCCGAAAGATGCAACTTCTGAATTGTCTGCAACTGTGAATTTATAATTTCTTATACTCTGTCTTGTCATTTCATCATCAGAACCATTCTTTACTATTATATCATAGCTGTTTCCATTTGATGAAAGTGTTGTTGCAGTAGACGAGCTTGAAATGTTCTGAGCAAGTTCAGCATATACCTGAGCAACAGTAAGACCATTAAGCATAGCTTTTTCCTTATCCACTGTTATTTTAAGTTCAGGTGATGGATTGTCCATACCATCGCTTACTTCTGCAATTCCCTCAACTCTTGAAAGCGTATCAGCAACATCAGTAGCTATATTCTGTAAATCTTCAATTTCATTTCCTGTTATCTTTACAGAAACTCCAGAACCACCGAGCATTGATAAATCCATTGAAGAACCACTTGCAGTGATAGTACAATCATAATCCTCAAACATCGTATTTATTTCAGATGCTATTTCCTGACTTGTACGACTCTTTTCCTCATTGAGTATTACATACATTGATACAGTAGTAACACTTGTATCGCTTGAATTTCCAAACATTGAAGCCATACCACCTGAAAGAGTTGCACCAACTGTTTCAACTTCTTCGATTTCATTGACTTTACTCATAACATCTTCTGACATTTCAACTGTCTCTTCAAGAATTGAACCCTCTGGCATTTCAAGAGTTATTGAAATCTGTGTGCTATCCATTTCTGGCATAAATGTTATACCCTTGATTGCTAATACATATCCTGATATGAAAAGAAGTACAACAACAGAAGTAAGCACAAGAGGTTTTACTCTCATTGAAACTTTGAGAGTTTTTATATACAAATCTCTGAATTTATCAAAAAGAACTGTTTTTATTTCTTTCTGATTTTTCATCATTCTTGAAGTCATTGCAGGAACTACTGTAAGAGATACAACAAGACTGGCAGTAAGAGAATAGCCTATAGTAAGAGCCATATCAACAAACAATGTTTTTGTAAGACCTTCAACGAATACAATAGGAGCGAATACACATATTGTAGTAAGAGTTGAGGAAGTTACAGCACCTGCTACCTGCATAGTACCACTTACAGATGATTTTACTGCTGAAATTCCCTTAGTTCTCAGACGATATATATTCTCGATTACTACTACAGAGTTATCAACAAGCATACCTACGCCTATTGAAAGACCTGAAAGGGAAATAATATTAATTGATATTCCTGAGAAATACATAAG
>JAZKXQ010000443.1:0-11551 GCA_045611725.1 Oscillospiraceae bacterium | reverse complement strand
GTAGTTTATCAGATTTATTGGATGTTGAGTTGCCCGAAAAGGATTTCCCTGACAAGTTTCACGAAGAAAATATTACATTAAAAAAGAAACTTGAGGAAATCAATAAGCTTTCTAAAATATAACTTTTAGTTATTGACAAATCTGGATTTATATGTTATAATTATAATGATATATGAAGGAGGATTTGATTATTGAAAGCTGAAATTAAATTTAACAACAAGAACTTCACAGTTGATTTTATCAGAGATGAGTGGTGGGAGAGCTACGGTTCTGTTGATTTTGTGATGTGTTTCCGTACATATCAGCAGAAACAGAATTTTCTCAATCATTACAACGAAACATCTGAATATTGTAGGATGGCAACAGTAGACAGCTATGTTTTTGATAACTGCTATTTTTATGGTATTGATGATACTCGTATGGTTAAATGTCATTGTGACAAAACAGATATTGTATCATACACGCCTGGTTTTAATAAATGTCCGTTTTGAAATAAAAATGTTGCTCCTTTGGATTTCCAGAGGAGCATTTGCTTTTAGCGTATAACTGCAATTTTATGTGTACTAATTTTGCTGTTATACGTTCTTATTTTTTCTGCGAAGCTGATAAAAAACGTGAAGCTATACGAACATATCATAAATAACAGCTAAAAACAAGTGCTTTTTTCATAATTTTTGAGAGTTTTAAAAAGCACTATTTAAAAACGTAAAAAACGGCGTGTTTATGCGGTTTTGCAGCGATTTTTAACGCCCTCGCTACGCCCGAGAGATAGTGTGCGATACCGTTGACATTGAAATGTTCTTGAACAAAAGAATAACAAATGCTAAATCAAAACTGTAAATCAATGCTGTTTTAGCAATGCGTATTATTATGCAGTTATATGCTATAAATCATAATAAAAGCACATAGCTTAAAATTTAAAATCTTTTCCAAAAACACACGCAATCTACACAGAAAACACAAATTCAAGTTATATAATATATATGTAAGTAAATCATTCAAAAAAAGTTCGGTTTGATATAATTTAAGTGCTGCTATGCTATGTGCATAACGGCACTTTTTTTATAAATATTTAATTCTCAGGAGGATTCAAAAATGGTAAGAAAAGTAAATTCGAGAAGCATGAAAAACACAAAGGGTGTATTATTCGATGCAATAACAGCGGTCGAGGTACTGCATTCGGTTCAAGTAAAGCAGAATTCTGCACGAATTCAAAAGCTGGCTGAATCAATCATGCGAGATACACGAAATACAACTACACAGCACTATATCAATACGCTGTATCGTAGAATGGCAACTTTTATGGAGGAGATTGATTCCGAGATTAAAGAAGCCGTTGAAAACAAGACAATTTCTAAAGGCGGATATGTGTTAGCTATTAACACATAATTTATCGCCTAACCTCAGTCGTAGTTTTTCCTTCATTTTTTCTACGATTGTGAACCTCTTTCCTTTAGGGTAAATGCATTTGCGTTTACCCTTTGTTTTTTTCTTCTTTTAATTTCAACAAATTTATATATTCCTGCAAAGCATTTTTGCTGTCATCATTTAATGATAATATCTGATTTATCAGTATAGCATCACGCTTACAGCGTTTTTTGCGAGGTCTGAATTCATCGGTCATGCCGAGAAGATAATCGGTAGTAGTACCATAATATTTTGCCAAGTCACATAACAACTGAAAATCAGGTTGACGAACTCCTCTTTCATAATTGCTTAGTAGATTTCGTGATACACCTAACGCATCAGCAACAGTCTGTTGCGATACCCCTTTTTGGCTGCGTGCGTAACATAATCTCTCGGCAAAAGTTTCAGGCACTCCCTGAAAAGAAAAGAACATATATCTGCACCGTACTTCCTTAATCATTGAATTTTCCTATACTTCTTATTATATAGTCATAATCGACAAATTTAAATAAATTGTGACATAAAGTTGCCATTTTATATTGACAGTAACGTATTGTTACTGTATAATGGTATATGTGTAATGTTTTATTATATTCGATACGAAAGGAACAAAATTATGGATTATCAGCTTATAAGTAATTTTAAGAAAGCAATACCACCGCTTCAGGAAATAGAACGGAATTGCAACGAACTTCAAAGGATACAATCACAGATAAATCAGCTCAATTCCGATACTGTTGATAAGGCGAGGAAATGGCCTTATTTTGTACTTGCATTTCTGGGTTATGGGTTAATTGCTGATGTAATTTTAGTATTATCACCTGCTTCTAAGCTTATTAAGGAATTTGCTGAAGAAAATCCTGATGATACTACTTTCGGTGCAGTTTTATTTGTTGTATCTATTGCTACCATAATAATATTGGGAACAATATTATATCTTACCATAGGTAAGACTGGTTATAAAAAAAGACTTGCCAGACACAACGATATGGTTAATCGTAAGATGGCAGAGCTAAGAGCGGAAAGTCTTACATATAGCAATGAAATCTCAAGAATAAACAATGAAAATCAGAATTTGTTTATGTCTATACCGCCAGACTATCGTGAAGCATGGAAAGTCGCACATTTATGCAGTATTCTTGAAAATCAGCGTGCAGATACTTTAAAAGAAGCTTTGAATGTATTTGAGGAGGATATGCACAGACAGGCAATGCAGGCAGGTCAGCAACAGATAATAAATCAGCAAATGCAGCTCGAGCAGAGAGTCCGCTATGCAGAAGAAATGGCGTATCAGGCACAGCAGACTGCTGAACAGGCATATTATCACAATTAATAAATGGGAGGAATAAAAATGAACAACAACAATAATAACCACAAAAATATGGGTGATGAATTTATGGACGGTCTTGGCAGCAGCATTAACGATGCTATGCACATTGCTCGTGCAACAGGTCTTGATAAGCGAATGAATAAGGATATCAAAAACCTTAAGGGTTATACTGATGACGAGATTGTATCAATGGATTTGCAGGAGCTTAAATCCGCTAAAAAACAAAGTAAGAAAATGTTTATTTGCGGTGTTATGTTCGCTGTTCTTATTGTGTTCGGTTGTTTAGGCACAACATTCAGCGAATCAGGTGGAAACATACTCCCTCTTGCTATCTTTGCAATAATTCCAGTGCTATTTGCTCGTAAGCATTATAAAAAGTACAAGAAAATAGAATCAAGAATAAGCGAATACTATAAATAAACTATCGGGAGAATTATTATAAGAAGAAATTACTTGCAACAATGATTACATTAGCCTTAATAACTGTTTGCTTTGCAGGTTGTAGCGATAAAAATTCATCTGTCAGTAACACTACATCACAAACCGAAAGCACCAATGCACAGGAAAAGGAAGAAACTACACAGACCGATAATAGCACAACGATAAATACAGAGTCTGTTGTTCCTGATATTAAATATACACCTGATACGGATTTTGAGTATGAATTTGATTCCGAAATTGATGGTATTAGGATTTTAAGCTATACAGGTTCTGCAACAGAAGTAAGTATACCTAAAGAAATTGAAGGTAAGAATGTAAATAGCTATCGGTAATAGCAACACTGTTTTCAAAGATTGCAACTCGCTTACAACTGTATTGATTCCTGATAGTGTGCTATACATCAATTCACATGCCTTTATGGATTGCGAATCACTCACAACTGTGATTATACCTGACAGCGTAACAAACATACATAATGCTGCTTTTGAAAATTGCACATCACTTATAAATATAAATATTCCAAGTAGCTTAACTAAAATCGCAATGGATACGTTTTATAATTGCAAATCGCTTACAAGCATCACTATTCCCGATGGTGTGACAGAAATTGGCGAAGGTGCATTCAGGTTTTGTTCGTCTTTAACAAGCGTAACAATTCCTGATAGTGTAACAACAATTGATGAGCTTGCTTTCGGCGCCTGCAAATCTCTACCGAGTATAACTATCCCCGACAGCGTAACCTCAATCGGCGTTAACGCTTTCACCAATTGCTATTTGCTTGAGAATGTAACCATACCAAACAGCGTAACAAGAATTCGTGATTTTGCTTTTGTCAACTGCACATCATTTACAAACATAACTATTCCTGACGGGGTAACAGAAATCGGTGATAAGATTTTCAAAGGTTGCACATCGCTTTCAAGTGTAACTATTCCAGATAGTGTGACCGAAATTGGAGAGGAGATTTTCCTTGACTGCACATCACTTACAAATATAAAGTATCAAGGCAAGACATATAATTACGACGAATGGCGTAGTACTTTTGGTTAATTAAATATTTATGGCAGCAGACATTTCGGTGTCTGCTGTTTTTGTTTAAAGCAATTTTGTCTTTATATGCAAAAAATATATTTGAAATCGCAGAGATTTAGTTGACTTTAACGAAAATATATGATATAATATATCAGTATGTCTAAAATAGATATTAGGAGCAATTTTATGAAACAGATAAGTTATAATAAATTATGGAAATTACTTATTGACAAAGGTATGAACAAACAGGATTTAAAAAGAATAAGTGGCATCAGCACTACATCGATGGCTAAGTTAGGAAAATGCGAAAATATCACTACAGACATTCTTCTGAAAATTTGTAATGCTTTAAAATGTGATATTTCAGATATTATGGAAATTACTGATTCTGACAGTTTTGATGATAAATCATTCGGAGGTAATTATGTCGAAAGATAATACAGTTACTTCTTATGAATATACAGCTTCAGCAACTAAAGAAAGTTTTCTTTATTTTGAAATGAAAATAACTGCACAATTGTTATCTTCGAACTTGACAGTAGACGAAGTGGTTAACAAAATTGTTTCTGAAAATTTATTTCAATACCCCACAGAAAAATCTCTGAAGCGAATTGCTAATACATGTATTAAAAGATTACATTGTATGAATGATATTTCTCTTATAAATAAAATTGCCAATGAATCCAGCGATGTTTCAAAACAAATATGTTTATATGCAATGATGAAGCAATATCGTTTAATTTGGGATTTTATGACTACTGTAATAGGAGAAAAATACAGGCAGAATGATTTAGCTTTTGGAAGAATTGATTTAAATGTGTTTTTTATGAGACTTTCAGAACAAAATGATTCTGTTGCTTCTTGGAGTGACAGTACTATTACAAAATTAAAACAAGTCATAATAAAAACGCTCGTCGAAAATGAATATCTCGACAGTATAAAATCTGATAGATTAAATCATATATGGATTTCACCTGTACTTGAAAATACTATACGAAGCAATAATGACGAACAAGCATTAGCAGCGTTTAACTGCTTTTCATAAATCGCATAAATCATCCGTAGAGGAGATTAATAAATGAATAACTTAAATGAACGCTTGGATAAACTCCGAGAACGAATCCAAGAATCAGACTTCCTTGAAGGCAAAGGATTAAGCAACGAAGTAAATATCCACATATTCTGTTATAATGCTAAAGATGAAATGGCTATTCGTCATTTTACAGAGCAACTAATAACAGAACAATCATTGAATTGTCACATAATCGAATGCAATCTTTACAATATATTTTTGTCTATATGTGATGACAAGCGAATAACAAATACAATACCTTCATTAGAAGAGAAAAAAGGCAAGGATTTTATTCTTAATCAAATGATACGCCTTGCTAATAATACTGTTTTTGTAAATAAGATGCAATATGAGCCTCATAATTACGGAGATGTAATTCTTATAACAGGCGTAGGAGAAGCATTCCCATTTATAAGAGTTCATTCACTGCTTGAAGCTATGCAACCCTATTTTTCAGATGTTCCTATTTTAGTTATGTATCCAGGAACATACGACGGACATTATGTTCGTCTGTTTGATAAATTAAAACCTAATTCGTATTATCGTGCCTTTAATATAATATAGGAGTAAGTAAAATGATTATTGAGCAAATTTTCCAGGATGATATCAACCGTAAGATAAACGGTGTTGTAAAAGTAGACCAGGATGCTAATGATGTTCTTGTACAAGAACTTGAAGAATATGTTATTACGAAGGAATTAAAAAAGCATTTTATAACATTTTTTAACAACTATTGCGATTCGTTTAATGAAGATTCCGCTGATATGGGTGTATGGATTTCAGGATTTTTCGGAAGCGGTAAATCTCATTTTCTTAAAATGCTTTCTTATATTTTAGCGAATCAAGAGGTTCAAGGAATAAAAACTGTAGAACGTTTTAGAAAGAAATTTGACGATGACCCAGCGACTTTCATGTTAATTGACGCAGCTACAAAAAATGAAACTGATACGATTCTTTTTAACATCGATATTGAGGGTTCTATCAATAAGGATAAAACAGCCGTGTTGCGTGTTTTTGCTAAAATGTTTTATAATTATCTGGGTTTTTACGGCGAAAACCTCAAAGTTGCAAAGCTGGAACAATTTATCGCTAAAAAAGGAAAAACAGAAGAATTTCATAAAGTTTTTGAAAACAAAAACGGACAAAGTTGGCTTGAATCAAGAGACGCTTTTGCTTTTTTTGAAGATGACATAGTTGAAACACTTATGGAAGTGCTCGGAATGAGCGAAACAGCGGCACGAAATTGGTTTGACGGTACCGAAACAATTGAAACAAGTATAGCACAGATTGTTTCTGAAATTAAAGAATATGTTGAGTCAAAGCCCAAAAATTTCAGATTATTGTTTATGATTGATGAGGTAGGTCAATACGTTGGAGATGATACTAATCTTCTTATAAATCTCCAGTCACTTGTGGAAAAAATCGGCAGTGAATGTAACGGAAGAGTTTGGGTAGTGTGCACTGGTCAGGAAGCTATTGATGAAATAATTAAGACAAGAGAAAACGAGTTTTCTCGTATTCAGGCACGTTTTAAAACAAGATTATCCTTGTCATCTTCTTCAGCTGATGAAGTAATTCAGAAACGTATACTCAAAAAGAAAACAGAATATGTTCCTCAACTTGAGGGAGTATATGAATCAAATTGTGCACAGTTGAGAAATATATTTAAGTTTGAAAATGCACAACTTGATATTAAAGGATATAATAATTCAAAGGAATATGTAAAGAATTTTCCTTTCGTACCTTATCAGTTTATTCTTATGCAAAAGGTTTTCTCTGAAATTCGCAAGCATGGTAACTCGGGAAAACACCTTTCAGGTGGTGAACGTTCAATGCTTTCAGGATTCCAGGAAGCTTTACAGAAAATAAAAAGTAAAGATGAATATGCACTGGCACCTTTTTATCTTTTTTATGATACGGTACATACATTCCTTGACAGTTCTATCCGTCGAGTAATTGACAGGTGCCAAAGAGCTGCGGATAATGCTGATGGTATAGAGCAGCAAGATGTGGATATACTTAAACTTTTATACCTTATCCGATATATTGACAATGATATTCCTGCAAATATTGAGAATATAGTTATTCTTATTGCGGATGACATCAGAATAGATAAAATCATAATGCGTGAAGTTGTCCGTAAGAGCCTTGACAATCTTTTAAGTCAGAACTACATCGGCAGAACAGGAGAAACTTACAATTTTCTTACTGATGAAGAACAGGATATTCAACGTGAAATAAAAAATACGCAGGTTGATACTACAGCTATTATTGAGCGAATTGCACACCGCATTTTTGGTGAAGGTAGTATTTATACTTCAAAAAAATTCAACTATGGAAGCAAATATAATTTCCCTTATGACCAAATGGTTGATAACGTAACGGTAGGTGCTGTTACAGGTGGTATGAAACTGCGTATTATGACCGCTGCCTCTGATGAAATAGAAAGGTCGGAGTTCCGTCTTATGACTGAGTCTATGGGAGCTGTTATAGTTGTTCTTTCAGATTCGTCATATTATGAAGCAATTGAAAGTGCTTTAAAAATACGAAAATATATAAAACAGCGTAATATTTCTCAACTTCCTAAATCTGTGCAAAACATAATCGCAGAACATCAGAAGGAAGCAGGAAAATACGAAGCATCAGCTGATGAAGATTTAAAAAAATCTATTGAAAATGCTGTATTCTACATTAATGGCGAAAAAGTAGAAATCAAAAGTGGAGATGCTAAAAGCAAGCTTGACCAAGCATTGACATATCTTGTTTCTCATGTTTATAGCGAGCTTGATTTAATCGAACAATTCGCTGACACCGATGCTGATATTCTTACAATCCTGTCTGGAGCACAGCAGACATTTGACGGTATGATGCCAAATCTTAGTGCTGCAACTAAAATTGAGGAATTTCTTGAAATGCAGTCGCGAAGAAATCTGCCGACATCTATGGCAGACATTCAAAGCAGATATCAAGCTGTTCCTTATGGTTGGAAGCAAATCGACATCGCAGCTGTAGTGGCTCGTCTTATTTACGACCAGAAGGTTACAATTAAATACGGTGGTGTTACAATACAGCCTGATAATCCCAAGCTTCCTGATATGCTCAGAAAGCAGACTGAAGTTGGAAAAACAAGTATAAGCAAAAGGGTTGTAGTTTCAACTGCTAAAATAAAATCTGTCCGTGAATTTATGCGTGATTATTTCGATATTATGGATATACCTAACGATGAAGATGGTCTTATTCATTTCATTGTCGATAAATTCACAGAGCTTAAATCTCATTATGAAGATTTACTGAATCGTTATAACAATGGTAATTATCCAGATAAAATACTTGTATCTTCTTCGATTAAACGTATGTCTGATGTTTTATCACAGCAAAAAGATAACATAGCTCTTATTGATTATATACTCAAAAACGAAGATGCTTTATTTGATAATAAGGAAGCTATGTCAAACATTGAAAGCTTCTTTAAAACACAAATATCTGTGTTTGACGCTGCTGTAAAATTTGAAAATGACCTCAGAAACGACCTTGACTATATAGGAAAAAATGAAGAGGCATATACGGCATTGAATACATTAAGGCTTATAATAACTGTTCCTACAACTGGTAAATTCAATTACAAGAGACTTCCTGATTTAAATAATCTTATGACTACCGTTAAGACTGTTCACGATGAAATGCTCGTTGAAAAGCGTAATGAACTTAATGAAGTTGTAAGACAGTGTTTAAGCGTTATACATCAGGCTGCAAACGGTGATTTTAAAGCAAATGCAATCATCGAAAAGGCAGATAATTTCTATACACAGAAAAAACAGCAGATTTCCTCCGCTTCGTGTATAGCTTTGCTTGACGGTCTTGTGCCTCCGTTATGGCAGTACAAGGATGATACAATTGAATATATTGATAAAATGCTGAACTATGTGCCAGAGCCTCCTGCGAACACACCTGCACCCGCTCAGCCTAAGCCAGTACAAAAAAAGGAAATTATCAAGACTATTCCAAGACAAGCTATGTTCCCTGCAAAAACTCTCAAAACAGAAAATGAAATTGATGATTATATCGAAAAGGTACGCTCACAGATGAAGCAGATGCTCGGCGGATGCGATGGAATTAAAATAAATTAAACGAGGTGCATTATGGATAAAAATGCAATAAAAAAATTTGCCGTATGGGCAAGAACAGAACTGATTGATAAAGTTAAAGCCAAGGCACAGCAGTATGGTATTGAAAAAGACAATATCATCAATGAAAATGCTGATGAAGTCTATGGCAGAGTTCTGTCCAGAACAGAAAAAGCTCAGAGAAAGGCTCTTATATATCATATAAAAGAAAACGACTATGAGCGTGTTATGGAAGAAATCGCTTATACCTGGTTCAATCGTTTCTGTGCATTGCGTTTTATGGAGGTTAATGGCTATCTGCCTGACCGTATCCGTGTGTTCACAAACGATAATGACGAGTTTGAGCCGCAGATTATGACTGAAGCTATCGACCTTGAGCTTGATGGCTTGGATATGGATAAGGTATTCGAGTATAAAAATACCAACAACAACGAAGAACTTTACAAGTATCTGCTGACAGTCCAGTGTAATGCTCTCGGTAAAATTATGCCTGGTATGTTCCATAGAATCAGCAGCTATGCAGAGCTTCTTCTCCCTGACCGACTTCTTAATGAAGGCAGCGTTATTGATAGGCTCATTAAGGATATTTCTGTTGATGACTGGACGGAAGGGGTTCAGATTGTAGGCTGGATGTATCAGTACTGGAATACAGAGCCTAAGGATAAGGTTTTTGCTGACCTTAAAAAGAATATTAAAATCACAAAGGAAAACATTCCTGCTGCAACACAGCTCTTTACTCCTGACTGGATTGTTTCCTATATGGTAGAAAACTCTCTCGGCAGACTGTGGTTTGAGGGACATCCTGATTTTGATAAGTCGGAGTGGAAATACTATCTTGACGAGGCAGAACAAACTGAAGAAGTACAGGTACAGCTTGATGAAATCCGAAAGGAATACGCAAACATAAAGCCTGAAGAGATAAAATGTATTGACCCTTGTATGGGTAGCGGTCATATTCTCTGCACTATGTTTGATGTTCTTATGCAGATATATGACAGCTACGGTTATCAGCCGAAAGATGCCGTTGAAAGCATTATTATCAATAATATCTACGGACTTGATATTGACGAAAGAGCAAGACAACTTGCGTATTTCTCGGTTATGATGAAGGCTGTGCAGTATGACAAGCGTTTTTTAAAACGAGAATATAAGCAAGAAAATCCTGCACTCCCTCAGCCTAATGTTTACAGCTTTCAGAATCTTCGTGTTGATTGTGACGATATCAAAAATGAATCTTTAAAAAAGCTTGCTGTTGAATTTAAAAACGCTGACGAATTCGGCTCACTTACCGAAGTTTCCGATATTGATTATGACAAAACAGCCGTTGCTCTTGATAATTTTAAAGAAGAAATCATAACGCTTGGCTACAAAGAAAAGCTTTCTGTAATGTATAAACTTGCTGAAATTCTTAATCAAAAATATGATATTGTTTGCACCAATCCTCCTTATATGGGTAGTTCGGGTATGAATGCGACACTCTCTGATTTTGTAAAGAAGAATTATCCTGATAGTAAATCAGACTTATTCTCAGTATTTATTGAACGTTGTCTATTAATGACAAATGCAAATGGTTATAATTGTATGGTCACTATGCAATCTTGGATGTTTCTTTCAAGTTTTGAGAAGATGAGAAATAAAATATTAACCTCTAAAACAATAACCAATCTTATGCATATGGAAAATATGGTTATGGGAATTGCTTTTGGCACAGCCGTCACTATTTTTGAAAAATCTATTATAAAAGGATATAAAGGTACATATAATCACATCAAATTTTCTGATATTATTAAGGATAAAAAAAATAAGGAAAAACCATTTGAATTTCCTGTTAAAATCAATAGATTTACTCAAGTATCATCTGAAAACTTCTCAAAAATCCCTGGCTCTCCTGTTGCTTATTGGGTGAGTGAGAATTTAATCTGTGACTTTAATATTGGTGATAAATTAAAGCAGCATGGAGATACAAGGCAGGGAATGGCTACCTCTGACAACAATCGCTTTCTTCGACTTTGGTATGAGATTGATTTTCCTAAATTGGGTATTGGATATAGTGATGCACTGTCAGCTAAAAAATCAAATCTTAAATGGTTTCCGTATAATAAAGGCGGAGAATTTAGAAAGTGGTATGGTAATGGTGGCTATACT